>CATLVA010000130.1 GCA_950060715.1 uncultured Oligoflexia bacterium
GTTGTGTCTTGGATGAATTCAAGATCGTATTTCTTAACAACTTTATTAACCTCATTTTTCTTTCCTCTTTCTAATGCTATCGCCACTTCTTTTTTAATTTTTTCGTTTAGTTCAGAAAGCTCTTTTCTCTTCGTCTTTTGTAAGTGATTTTTCACCAATTCATTCTTTACTTTAGAAAGCGGCTTGGCAGTTTGCTTATCAAAATCAGCTTTTGCTTTATAAGTTTTGTATAGAGAGTCGATTGTATTCTTATTTCCTTCTGCAGCGATAAATTCATTTATCTCTTTGTTAGAAACATCAATATTTTTCGTCATATCCTCTTTAGCGAAAGTCACAACCCAAGCATTTGCTTCTTGGCTTTGGTAGCTTAATCTTTCTTTTACGAATGATTTAGACTCAATCCCTGAAACTGCAAGCAATTGATTTAGCTTCATCATTTTTATTTCAGCAGCAGTATCTTCTTCAAATTTAGCTGGTGTTAGTTTATTTGCCGCTAGAAGTTGTTTATATTTATTTACATCAAAGCTCTCACCAGTTTTAAAGAAAGGATACTTTTTGATCTGATCTTTAATTTCAGCTGAGCTGGCTTCTAAGTTCATCTCGTTGGCAAAATTTAAGAGGTATTTGCTTCTAATGGCCTGTTGTAGCGCCATCTCTCTAATTCTGAAGTCTTTGATTTGTTTTGTCGTTAGAGATTTACCTCCACCAAGAGTTTGACTATAACGGCTTAGAAGTTGCTCATAGGCCATATTGTATTCACGTCTTGTAACTGGAGTTCCGTCTACAGTTGCAACTGAGTTTGATGATCCACTGATTCCTTCAAATCCTGTAAAGGCAAAACTCACCATAATGGCCAGCATAATACAGGTAAGAAAAAAGTAAGAGATTTTGTCTGAGAAATTCTTCATGTTATTCCTTTTATTTTGAACGTAAATTGTAACCCGAGATACTGCAAAGTCAATCTGACATTGCGCGCAAATCCCTGAAATTATTGGCAGAAAGACTTATATTCGATAATCTTTAAGTAATTTCAAGGAGTGGAGATTGAATCGTTTTACGTTTGACTCGTCGCGCTGGAAGCTGCTGTGCAATTTTATTGTTATTGTCATCTCCCTATATGGTATCGCGACCCAAAAATTTACAGTGAAGAAGACTACTATATTTGAACAGGCTCTTATCGAACTATTAGCGCCGATTCAAAAAGGAACTATGAGTGTAAAGGATTCTATAGCACAAACATTTAGTCGCTATATTTTTATCGTAAACACACGCGAGGAAAACGAAAAATTAAAGTCTGAATTAGAAGAAATGCAGAATAAAATATTTACTTTGAACGAAGTAAAAAAAGAAAATGAAAGACTGAAGCAGCTTCTCGATTTTGGAAAAGATATCGAAAGAAAAAAAGTTCTAGCACAAGTCGTAAGTTGGGACTCTTCAAATGAATTTAAAGTTTTAAGAATTAACAAGGGTGAAAATCACGGACTGAAATTATTATCGCCGGTTATTACTCAGACGGGGCTTGTTGGTTATGTCTATCGAGTCAGTCCTAATTACGCTGATATTCTTACTATTCTAGATCAGAACAATAGGGTTGATGCAATCGTAACCAGAACTAGGACACATGGAATCTTAGAGGGACATTCGGATTTTATCTGCCAATTTAAATATGTTTCAAGAACAGAAAAACTTGAGATTGGAGATACCATCATTACCGCAGGTCTAGGTGAGATATATCCTAAAGGTATAAAGGTTGGGGCCATCTCTCAAATTGATAAAGAAAATTTTGGGATCACCCAAAAGATAGAAGTCACTCCTAGTGTAGATTTTGACAAGCTTGAAGAAGTCGTTGTTCTTCTCGATCATGAAGGTAAGGTCGACTATAAGAATGAAGTGATGAGCTTAAGTGTCGAGGAGGCGCAGTGAATAAGTATTCAATAAAAGATATAGCACTTGGTCTAATCAAAACTTCGCTACTATTGGTTTTTATGGAACTCATTTCCTCTGTGATTTTTCCAGCGATTGGTTTTCAAGAGTTTAAGCCTGCGTTCAATGTACTTATAGTTCTCTTCTTAGCATTCAAGCTTGAAACGCCTGGTTTAGCTTTTTTGATTTTGATTTTTCAATATATACACTCAGTTTTTTCTATCGAAGGTTGGGCCGCTGGAACACTTACGGGAATTTTGATTTCACTCTCTGTAAAATACGTTCGTGAAATGCTTAACTTCTCAACCGCGATAAGTACCATCGTTGTTGTGCAGATTTTTCAATTGGGTTGGTATTTTCTTATTTCATTTATCATCAGTTTAAAGATGGGAGACTTTTCCGGTTTTCTTGGTATCTTTGTTGATTACCTACCGGAGAGTTTGTTCCTATCTGCTATTTCCCATCACTTCTTTATGCTGATGGATAGAATTTGGAAGGTTAATAAAAAACCTATGGGAGCATTTATCTAAATGTTTGGTGACGAAGAACTAATTAAGATGCACAGGGCCCGGGCAACCGCGGTCGCGAATATAATCATCTTTTGTTTTTTTATTGTATTAGTAAGACTTTGGTACTTACAGATTTACCGTGGTGAAAAATATCATGAGTACAGTATCCAAAACAGATTAAGAAAAGAAATTGTACGTGCACCTCGTGGGATGATGTACAGTCGAAACGATACTCTTTTAGTGGATAATATTCCTCGTTTTGATGCAGTTTTGACCAGACAGTTTCTGCAGAAAAAAGACAAAACATTGAATAGGCTAGCCGAAATTCTTGATATGGACGTCGATACAATTGATAAAATTATCAAAAAGAATTCTTATCAGGCCAAGTATAGACCTATCATCATCAAGAAAAATATTTCGCTAGAAGAAGTTGCGAAAATTGAAACTGAAAACGCCAGCCTTCCTGGGATTTTTGTCGATACATTTATATCGAGGGAATATGTTGATGAAGAAGTAGGTGCCCACCTCTTAGGTTATATTTCAGAAATCTCTCAGGAAAAGCTTCCTACTTATCAAACCAGAGATAAGCTAGATTATGCTCTTGGAGACTTTATTGGGCAGTTTGGAATCGAAGAGATTATGGACAGAAGCCTGAGAGGAGAAAACGGTTACGAGTTCGTAGAAGTTGACGCTCTTGGAAGAAAGAAAAAATATATCAACACGGATAATCTTTTTAAGGGAATAGAAGATAAGCCGCCTAGACCAGGGAAAAACTTGAAGCTGACCATTGATAGGGATATGCAGCTCGCTGCTTATGAAGCTCTAAAAGGTCAGTCGGGAAGTGTTGTTGCAATCGATGTTGAAACAGGACAATTACTTACAATGATTTCAACTCCAGCCTTCAAGCCTTCGGAGTTTTCCAAAGGTTTAACTCAAGAGTATTGGTCTTCACTGATTAATAATGAAGAAAAGCCATTGGGTGATAGAAGTATACAGAACCATTTTTCACCTGGATCTACTTTTAAACCGTTTACTGCAATAGCAGCTCTTGAAGAAGGGATTATCGATGGAAATTCTAAAATTCGATGTCACGGATCATTTCGATTTGGACGTAGAACTTATCACTCGTGGAAAAGATATGGGACTGAGAAGATGGATATTACTGATGCCCTAAAGCACTCTTGTAATATTTATTTCTATAAAGTGGCAACCGAGTTAGATATTGATGTACTTGCTAAGTATGCGCGTATGTTTGGCTTTGGGAAAAAAACTGGAATTCAACTTCCAAGAGAAGTTTCTGGGTTGATTCCAACGAAAGAATGGAAATTAAAAAGAAATGGAGTTGAGTGGCAGAAAGGGGAGACTCTTTCTTGTTCGATCGGGCAGTCCTATGTACTTGTTTCGACACTACAACTGGCCAATGCATACGCTGCTATCGCGACCAAAGGGAAGCTGTTTAAACCGTATGTTGTACAATCTGTTTTCGACAATCAAGGTAATACGCTTAAAACTTTTGAACCGGAACTGATTAGAGAAATAAAATTAAATGATAAAACGTGGGATTTAGTTCGTGAAGGACTTTATAAAGTTGTGAATGAGCCAAATGGTACTGGATGGTGGCGTCGAGGCCTTGGAAATCAGATGGCCGGAAAGTCTGGTACTTCCCAAGTTGTTAGGGCGCAGTCAAAAGAACAGCTTTATTCGAAATGTTCAGAGATGGATTATAAATACAGACACCATGGTGTATTTGTAGCTTTCGCTCCATTCGATAATCCGAAAATTGCTGTGGCCTCTTTAGTTGAGCATGGTTGTGGTGGTTCTAGTGCAGCTGCTCCAGTGGTCGAAAAAGTGGTTAATACCTATATGAAAAAATACTTACCTGAAAAATATGAAAAGCAGGTAAAGAAAGAAAAAGAACAACTTGCTCGCTTCTATCGTAAGAGAAAGGCTGAACAAGAAGAAAAAGAAAGACAAAAAGAAGCAGAAGCTGAAGATGAGACAGAGGGATAATTTTGAACCAGACGCTTATTAATTTTTTTAAAAAGTACGACTATAGTTTTTTCCTTCCTATGTATGCCATTTTTTTCTTAGGCATATTAAATCTCTATAGTGCTACCCATGCCCACACTTCGGAGCATATGCAAGATTTATATAAGTCACAAATTATGTGGTTTGGAGTCGCAAATCTAGTGGCATTAGTGGTTAGTCTTTTTCCTCCAAAAAGTCTCTTTAGGCTTTCTTATTGGGCTTACGCATTTAATGTATTCCTGCTTATTCTTGTTCTCGTCATGGGACAAAAAGGAATGGGGGCCCAGAGATGGCTTGTCATTGGTGGTTTTCGCTTACAGCCTTCCGAGCTCATGAAGATATCTCTCGCTTTAGCTCTCGCTCGTTATTTCGTAAAAAATAATCCAGAAAGAGAACTGACACTTAAACAGTTAATCGTGCCCTTTATCATAACGATGATTCCTACCGTCCTGATTGTCTTACAACCAGACTTAGGAACTGGATTACTTCTTATTTTAATTTTTCTAGTTGTCGCATTTTTTAAGAGATTAAAATGGAAATCGATTGGAATCTTAGTTCTTCTTGGATTACTTTCGGGTAGTGTCATGTACAAATATGGTCTGAAGGATTATCAAAAAAGAAGGATTTTGACCTTCATCGATCCACAAGCGGATGCTAAAGGGTCTGGTTACAATGCCATTCAATCACAGATCGCAATTGGGTCGGGAAGGATTTTTGGAAAAGGTTTCAAAAAATCTTCTCAGGCATCACTGAACTTTTTACCTGAAAACCATACCGATTTTGTATTTTCAATCTTTAATGAAGAACACGGATTTTTTGGATCAATTATCCTCATGGCTTTTTATATTATTTTATTTTTGAGATTTGTCTGGCTATCAGGTGCAGTGTTGCGTTTTTACGACTCAGTTTTGGCCATTGGGGTCATGTCTATTTTCTTTTGGCATACCTTTATTAATATGTGCATGGTCATGGGGTTAATGCCAGTTGTAGGTCTTCCGCTCCCTCTCATGAGTTATGGGGGATCAAGTTTACTGACATTCGGTGTCTGTATAGGGATTGCGAC
>CATLVA010000131.1 GCA_950060715.1 uncultured Oligoflexia bacterium
GGTGATGACGGAAATGCTGATCTTAAATATCTCTACGCTGCTCTTGATTCGCTTGTTCCAATGATGCATGAAAATATCATTATCGTACTAAAATCAACTGTTCCAATAGGAACAGGTAAAGCGGTAAAAAATTATATAGCAGAAAGAGTAAATGAAACTTTTTACGTGGTAAATAATCCTGAGTTTTTAAAAGAAGGTTCAGCTGTTAATGACTTCATGAAACCTGAAAGAGTCGTTATCGGTACCGATTCTGATTTTGCTTTTAAAATGATGGAAGAATTATATGAACCATTTAATCGTCAGATAAGTAGAACGATTAGAATGTCTAATCTTTCAGCAGAAGTTGTGAAGTACGCTGCTAACTGTTTTCTAGCTACGAAAATTTCTTTTATGAACGAGATCGCAAGGTTGTGTGACAAAACTGGTGCTGATGTTGAAGAAGTAAGACACGGGATCTCAACAGATAGCAGAATTGGAACTCAGTTCTTATACCCAGGTCCTGGCTACGGTGGATCTTGTTTTCCAAAAGACGTAAAGGCACTTATTTATAAAGCTAAAGAGCTAGGATTAGATTTCAAAATTGTAACAGCAACTGAAGAAGTGAATGCAGAACAAAAACTTTATATGTTTGAGAAAGTTCAAGAACATTATAAAAACGAACTCAAGGATAAGCATATTGCAATTTGGGGAACTGCTTTCAAGGCTAATACTGATGATATTCGTGAAACCCCAGCTCAATATATTGTACAGGAACTAACTAAAGCTGGAGCTAAGGTTACTTTCTACGACCCAGAAGCTGCAGATAATTTTCAAGCGATGGCCGAGTCGAATAAATTCAATGCTACGAAAGTTACCAATAAGTATGACTGTCTCGATGGAGCAGATGCTTTGATGGTTTTAACTGAGTGGAAAGAATTCAGAATGCCAGACTTTATTGAGATTAAAAACAGGCTTAAAGCTCCAGTTATTTTTGATGGAAGAAATCTTTACAAAACCAGACATGTGCTTGAGGAAGGGTTCAAGTACTATGCGGTAGGAAAGGCGATATGACACTGATCCTAAAGCAGATTTTTGGTTTACTAAAAGTCTTAAACTCCGATACCGGAGAAAATCAAATAGCCGCAGGTGTTGCCTGCGGTTTAATTTTGGGGTTCGCACCTGCTTTATCCCTTCAAACTCTACTCGTTTTTATTATTATTTTTATTTTTAGAGTTCAAGCTGGTGCAGCTTTCACATCGGCATTTTTCTTTGCCATGGTTGCTTACATCTTTGATCCAATGTTTGATCAGGTAGGACAAGTGATTTTGGAAATGGAAAGCTTAAAGCCTTTATATACCACCATGTACAACATGCCGATTGTGCCTTTCACTAAGTTCTATAACTCTGTTGTTATGGGGGCAGGTGTGGTTGCAATTGCAATGTTTCCGGTCATCTTTGTACTGACAAAAATCTTAGTAAAAAAATATCGTCTCAAAGTTGTGGCAAAATTTGAAAAAACAAAATTTTGGAAAGCGATTAAAGCGACAAGTTTTTACAAATGGTATGCAAAATACGACCAACTTTACGGGTGATATATGAGTGAACAGATGACAGAGCAGAAAACGAGTAAAGAAGAAAAAAAGAAAAAGAAACCAAAAGGTCCAATTCGATTAGGTGCGGTTATTCCCGTTACTATTTTTATTGTTTTGGTGGTTCTTTTTAATATTTATTTTTTAGATACAACGATAAAAAAAGTTATCGAGTATGGTGGGACTTATGCTAACGGAGCCGAAGTTAATGTCGGTAAAGTGGAAACAAGTTTTAAGGATTTAAAATTTAGCGTAAAGAATATTCAATTCACAAATAAGAAAAAACCTACGCATAATATTTTTGAAATCGGAAATCTTCAATTTCAAATGCTTTGGGATGCTATCTTGAGAGGGAAAGCAGTCATTAGCTTAGCTGAGCTAGGTGATATCAAGGTCGATACTAAAAGAGCAAGGCCTGGTCATATACCTCCACCACCAAAAGCTTCTGAGACTTCAGCAAAGGATAAAGCACTTACTGTTGCAAAAGAGCAGTTTCAAGGAAATGTATTTGGTGATATTGCAGCCGTTGCTGGTGGTGCGAGTGCTCAAGATACTGGAGATGCTATTAAGGAAGGTCTCGAATCTGAGAAAAAATTTAAAGAATTAGAGAACAAAATTAATGATCAGAAAGCAAAACTTGAAAAGAGCTTTAAAGATCTTCCTTCACAAAATGAGTTAAAAGATCTTGAAAAGAGACTTCGAAATATCAAATGGAAGGACCTTGGAAACTTAGCTAAGGCACCAGGTGTTCTAAAAGAAGCGGATAAACTTAAAAAAGATATTGATAAGGCGATTAAAAAATTTAAAAACGCTGAAAAAGAAGTCAAAGAATCTGATAAGCTTTTAAAGAATGCTTATAAAGAAGCAGAGGCTAGTGTCGAAGGAGATATCGCTGCCGTTGGAAAGAGAATGAAAATTCCAACGTTGAATCCTGAGGGAATAGCACGAAGCCTTTTTGGAGAAGAAGTTTTTTCAAAGATCGATGAGTTAAAAGGTTATTACGCAAAAATCGAAAAATACCTACCTCCGAAAAAGAAAGGGCCATCAGAGCAGGATCTTCTAAAAGACAAAGTGAAAAAAGAAAGAGGTGAAGGCAAAAATTATTCATTTGGAACTCCAAATTCGTACCCTTTATTTTGGTTAAAGCTCGCAAAAATCAATTCTGAAAATGAGCAAGGAACAGTTGCCGGTAAAATTACTGATGTAACTAACGATCAGGCCATGCTTGGTAAGCTTACTAAAGTAAATTTAAAAGCTGATTTCCCACCACAGAAAATAACAGGTATTGAAGGCGAGATGACTATCGATCATAGAGATGAACCTATGGCCACAATCTCTGGTCAAGTAGCTTCATTTCCAGTGAGTAATAAGGCCATCAGTAAAAGTAGTGATGTTACATTTGTAATTGATAAGGCTGATGGTGGGTCGAAAATTGAAGCTAAACTCACACCTAAACGAGCAGATGTGAGGATTAAAAACAGCTTCACAAAGATTGATTTTAAAACCAAAGCAAAATCAAAAGTTGTCGATGAAGTTCTTGAAGATGTTGCAAAGAGAACTCAGCTTCTTACTCTTGATGCAAAGGTGACTGGAAAATGGGATGCTCTAGGTTTTGATATTAAATCAAACTTAGCTCAAGTCATTCAAAACTCTGTTCAGGGTCTAGTTCAAGCAAAGATCAAGGAAATGCAGGACAAAATTAGAAAAGACGTCGAAGCCGCCATTAATAAACAGAAAAAACAAGTTCAAGGTCAAATAGATCAGTTAAAAGGTCAATATGAAGGAGAGCTTGCCAAGGCTCAAAAAGAACTTGATAAAGTTAATGGTCAGCTAAAATCTGAAGAGAAGAAAGCTAAGAAACAAGCAGACAAAGAGAAAAAGAAGCTAGAGAAAAAACTTAAAAAAGATCTATTTAAAGGAATTAAACTTTAAAATATCCAAGGCCCTCTTTCGAGGGCCTTTTTTTATTATTGATAGAAATCTTGGCAGCTACCAGAACCGATTGGAACTATATTAGCAATATTACTATAGTCATTAGGAGAGCTGCTAGAAAAGGCTGATGTCACTTCTGTATCTGAACAGGCGAGGTTTCCAATATCAGATAGGCACTGTGTCGCCTCAGTTTGATTTTTAACAATACTTCCATTGCTTTCAGCGCTGATAAATTCGCTAAGGGTGTTGTAATCCGAATTTCCTAAAGCTGTATCAAAACCATTTTCATCGTTAATTTCTGTCATACAGTCACTTGTTGATGTTATCTCGCTAAAACACGCCACTAACTTAGAGCATATTTTAGAGGATAGGCTTTCGGCATAGCTTGATTCACTATCTCCATTAGAAAGATCACTTTCAGTGGCTGGATTTCCAGTCTCGGTGCCACAGCTAGCGAATATAAGGACTAGGGCAAGTAGTAACAATTTCATTCGGACTCCAATTGAGAAAGAGGAAACATTTGTATTCCAACTTGATAAACATTTTGTTTATTTTGATCTTGTTCTGAAAGTTCAAGGACACTTTTTCTAAAATGCTGAATGAGAGTTTTTAGCTCTTTAATATTTTCATCAGATACTGCAATTGTAACCGCAGAAATATCTCTTAATTCTCTATCTACAGTGTCAATTGATTTTGAGGCAAGATCTAACATATTTTTATGATAAGCAGCTATGGCACTTGAGCTAACTTCGTCTCCAGTTGTGATAAGCTCATCAGTTTGGACATATCGATTTTGATATCTTTTGATGAGATTTAAACGAAGGAGTACTTCCAAAGCTTCCTCTGCTTGTTTTTTAGATATCTTGGGGCGAATTAATTCAGATATAGTCTTTGGATCGAGTTTTATTTTCTTAGTGGCAAGAAGCTCCCTTACAGCAACATAATACCATTTCGAGTAGTATTCAAAATGATCTTGAGAGAGGGGATGAAGTCTTTTAAAAGCCGAGAATTTTAAAATTTCTTGGGCCAATTCATGTTTTATTTCGCTCGTTTTGGCCTGATTGAATGAAACAAGAAGCCGAAAATATTGCGTTTCTTTTTTGCCCAACTTAAAAAAATGAGCAAAAGTCTCAATGCTTTTTTCTGATAGATTTCTTTGATTATCGATCACCATCTTCAGATAATTTGGTGATTTGTATCCACATTTTTGAGAGAAGTATCTATAGGAAAACGCCCTATGATTTTCCTTTAAGTATTCATAGGACGCTTTCAAATATAAACGATAATTTGTGTATTTAAAGATATCAATCAAGAAGGAGCTCCTCCCAAGTGCTATCTCTATAAACAAAAAGGCTAGCTCCTTTAAAATAAAAATTAGACACCCCTTCGAGCTTCACAGTCAGCTCTAATTGACTATTATCAACTTTTACTAAGTAGCTAGTCTGGTAACCTTTAAGGAATATATAATTATCTTTTTGAAGATAATCGTTATAGGTGAAGCTCCAAAAGCCCTCGTCTAGGTCTAGAACATCTACAATTGCAAGGTCGCCAGAAGTTGAAATCAGGTTCAGGTAGCTTCTATATGAACTAGTGCGATTAAGAGAAATGATATATTCAGAATTTATCTCAGAAAGATATAGTGGCCTACCAGGAAAACTCAGTTCACTTAAATACTCTCTTTTGACTGGATCAAGAGCATACAGCGGATCTGTCTGTAAAAAAGTTGAAAAGTATACTTTTGATGGCGTGAAGTGGACTGCACTAAGTGTTTCTCCAGGAGCTACGACCTCAAGGCTATCAATTTCAGACAAGTCTTCAGCAAAAACGGAATAAATAGCTCCTCTCTCAATAGGGTCGGTTTGTATAATATGGATTTCGTTATCGTAAGATCTAACATAGTTTTTGGAAGGAATATTTTTATCCATAATATTATATTTGTATTCTTTGCTTATAGATATAAGGGTAGCGCCCTCATAGTGTGTGCTTATCAAGTAC
>CATLVA010000132.1 GCA_950060715.1 uncultured Oligoflexia bacterium
ACGTCAGTGACAAGCTTGATGGCCCCATCATAGTCGACATAAACGAATGGCTGATCTTGATTTGAAAAAGTAGTTTGAAAGGTTTGATAATTCGAAACGAATTCGGAAAAGACATTGTGGGTTACAGATGACTTAAGTATAACGACCTCCTTGCCATTAACACCTAATTTAATTGTAATAAATCTATTCATCGGGCACAAGAGAAATCTTTTAGACAGACTAACTTAACACGATTTTAACAAGTTAGACATAGACATATTAGAGATTCTTATATTTAAGATTAGCTTTACTGATGAAAGATTAGTATTGAATCAGGTATTTTAAGCTCTCGTTATCAAGAAACATCTTGGCCACTATCCGGAGTCTATTCTCCATCTGTGAGTCCAGTAGACACACCAAGATGTACATAGCGTAGATTAAATTTCTCTTAGAACGAAGCCTACTAATAGACTGAAATATCCACTCAATGGGAAAAAGAGATAAGAAAGCAAGAGTCCACATTATGGATAATCCATTAAAAAATGTGGGCGACACAAACGAACCAAAGATAAATAAAATTGCAATTCCAAACATGACTTCTCCTAATTTCT
Organism: uncultured Oligoflexia bacterium; assembly: GCA_950060715.1. The sequence goes on from CATLVA010000132.1 coordinate 591, forward strand.
TACGATCAAGATTTATGTAAGTTAGGAGGTAGTTAGAAATATTTGAAGAGTACAGAGCAATTAAAATAATTCCCAATGGGGCGATAGCAAAAAATGCTTTCCTATAAATTGCATCTACAATCGTCATCCAAACTGAATCAATACCGGCTTCGCCAAAAGGAGTTTCTGTGACAAACAGCATAGCGGTAAAACCGGCCATGACAACTCCGAAAATATTGTATTTAAGCCATTGTCTGCGGTACCAAGCTGTCTTAGATGGCTGAAACAAGAAGTATCCGGCAAGCAACATTATAGGTGTTAAAAAGAAGTATATTGGTTTAAATATCGCAAGGTAGAACGCGATAAGACCGGTGAATAAACCTGATCTGTAACTACCGGATCTCGTGCTCCACATAAAACTCCACAACCAAATAAGTGGTAGACCACTTGTTACCGCGACAAAAAAATCATTTACTACAAGCTTGGATAAACTCCATGAACTAATAATTGCATAGGTACCAAGCATAGATAAACGTCTCGAAAAGAAATATCTGAGTAAACAGTAAAAAGAGAATAAAAAAGTTCCAATGCCAATAAAGTAAAAATGAAAGTTCCATACCAAGTTAAAGAGTTTTGGAAATTCTTTAAATGGATAATAAAGTACGGACAAATAATTCCACAAAAAGAAACTTACGTTTTCTGATCCATCGAGATAGAGCTTTAATGCATCAACATTTTCGAAGAGCGGAAAGTCTGGCAGCGTGATTAAAAACGTTATTGTACTTAGGGATAAGATCGTTTTCTCAAAAGAATCAAGATAGCGAATTTCACTAAACTGACTGACCATCGTCTCTTCAATAATTTTCCCTCGAGTAGGCCAAGAGTAGAAAATACCCAAGACAGCAAAAAATCCCCAAAAAACAGAACCAAGTGCAATGTTTGGTAACAACGAAAAAATATTAAACAACAAAATCAGTCCAATATTTCCTAGGAGAACCCGGTAAATTATTCTCTCCAGTGAAGAGTTCGCCTTGTAATAAATTTTAAGTCGGTGGTCGATTTCTTTTCCAAATAAATACCACTGACTTCCCATAAATAAGATGTAGACCAAAAGAATCAAGCTTTGTGAAAAAAGACTTAGTTGCTCAGTCTTTTGAAGCCAAACCGGTATTAACAAGAACGAAAAGTACGTAACTATACGATTTATAAAGAATTTATACTTTATTTTAAGAATGTCTGACTTTTTTGCTAAAGCTTTTTCCATAATACCCGATAAATTTAGTAAGTGTTACAATGGTTAGCACTTACCCAATCTAATTCATCCTATTTGAAGGCCCGCTACCCCAGGGCCTTCATTATTTTAACTCACTTGATACCCTATTGCATCAAATTCTTAGTATGATACGATGTATATGATACCCCCATAGTGCAGGAAGGCGCGATTGGGACGATCAGGAGGATTAGTTGGGTATTGCATTTGGTTCTATAAATTCAGGACTGCCCAAGGATATCGTTAAGCAAATTATTGAAGCAGAAAAAATTCCCTTGCAGAAAATGGAAGCGCGAAAGGGAAAAATTGAAAACAAGAAAGCCTTGCTTAATGACCTTATAGACCGAGTTAAGAAACTCGAGGGTGCCGTATATGCCAATAAAGGTGCAAGATCTTTTCGTGAATTTAACATCAATATTTCTGGTGAAGGTATCAAAGCTTCTGTGGATAAAAACGTTGCCGAACCCGGAACTTATCAAATTGAAGTTCTCCAATTAGCTCAAAAATCTTCTGCAATCTCTAATGGAGTCGCAGATAAAGACAACACCTATACGGGTGTTGGATATATTCAATACGAATTACCCGATGGAACCTCTAAAGAGATTTATATAGATGAGGATCACGCTAGTCTTACTGGTATAGCGAAACTCATCAATAAAGATGCAGACAATGGAATGCGCGCAAATGTTGTAGACTCAGGTGATGGATCCGACACTCCTTGGAAACTTATTATTACATTAGAAGAAACTGGTGATCTTGCTAAAGCTCAATTCCCTAACCTCTATTTGGTAGATGGAGAAGTTGATATTTGGTTTGATGGAGAACGAGAAGCACAAGATGCTAAAATAAAGCTCGATGGTTTTGAAATAGAACTTCCAGGAAATAAAACCACCGAACTCATTCCAGGTGTTACGATTGATCTTAAAAAAGCTGCTAAGGGCGATGAAATCACTCTTGAGATCACTGAAGATACTGCCAAAATGGCGGATAAAATTGATGACCTCGTTGCTAATATCAACCAAGTAATAGGCTTCATTAAAGAACAAAATAGATTAGACGAATCTTCAGATACCTCACAAACTCTAGGTGGGGATATCACCCTCCAGACCTTAGAAAGTAGACTACGTTCATCTGTATTTGCAGGAGTACCAACAGAATTTGGAAATTTTAGAATTGGTGATCTAGGACTGCAATTCCAAAAAGACGGGATGCTTAAATTAGATAAAGAAAAGTTTCAGGCAAAGCTTGATGAAAATATCGATCTCGTTAATCAAGTCATTAATGGGCGCTACTCAATTGAGGAAGGAAAAGTTGATGGCTTTGTTGATAATATTGAACGCCTGGTAAAAGATGCGATGAAAATTCCGGGTGGTATTCTCTCCTCACGAAAAAGCGGTCTCGACTCTAAAATAGCTCAAATCGATAGAAGAATCGATTCCACAGAGAGAAGGATAAAAAGAAAAGAAGAAAACCTAAAAGCAAAGTTTGCAAGGTTAGAAGAAACAATATCAAGAATTAAAACTCAAGGATCTGGATTAGCTGGCCTCGGCGGTGGAGGTTTTAATCCAGTCCAACAACTTGGTTAAGGAGTAAAGTATGAGTTACGGTTTAGGAGCCTACAAAAAAACGTCCGTTCAAACGGCAAGTAAGGAGCAGATTCTTTTGATGCTGTATCAAGCAGCAATTAAGAGTTGTAAAAAAGCAATCCAAGCAATTGATGAAAAGAAAGTTGCAGCTAAAGGAGAGCACATCGGTAAACTTCAAGACATCGTTATTGAACTTAATAATAGTCTTGATTTTGAAATTGGTGGAGATGTAGCGCGAGAATTGTCAGCCCTTTACGACTTTATTCTCTACTCTAGTACTCAGGCAAACATTAATAAAGACAAAGCACCTCTTGAAGGTTGCCTCAATGTTTTAACGACTCTTTATGATGGTTGGTCCCAAGCAGTGAAATCACTTAAGACTGAAAAAGCAGGTAATGCATGAAAAATAATACATCAGATAAATCATTAATTGAGTTTTTAGAAAAAGCCTATGAACTTTCGATTGAAGGCTTGAAGCTTGCTAGAGAAGAACGTTTCGAAGAGCTTATTCCTCTACTAGACAATAGAGCGCGTGCTATCGCCATTGCTGAAACAATGAGTGAAAGAATGAGCCTTGAACAAACTCAGCAAAATGAAGAACAAATCAACAAGACAAATAACCAAGTTAATCAACTAATAAACAAGATTAACAGTCTTGATGAATCAATTACTATGTATCTCGAAGCTGAAAAAATGAAAACGCAAAATGAAATTGCTAAAACGTTTAAAAACAAAGAGAATTTTAAAGGTTATAACCTTAAGAAAATCTACTAAAAATTGTGAGCACGATTATGGAAGAACGCTACTCTCAGTACCAACTTGTTAAATCTAAATCTGGACTAACTGTCCCTTATATTGATGAAGTCTATCTTCATTCAATGTATAGTCCAGCCAAAGAGGCTGAAGGATTTGCTAAACTCCACGAAGAAACATTAAAACGAAAGAAAAATGTTATCGTTTTAGGTCTTGGGTTTGGATACCACGTTGAAGAGATCGCAAAAATCCTCAATCGCGAGCACGACAATTACCGAATTTTAATTATTGAACCAAATGAACAACTGTATAAGGACTTTAATGAAAAACGTAAGTTTGAAGACAGTAATATCATTCCCATTCATACGAAAGATCCAGAGTCTTTATTTCTTAGAAGAGACTTCACCGAATTTCTTCTAAGTTCACCTGCGATCTTAAAACATGATGCTAGCTTCATGCTAAACAAAGAATTCTTTTCAAATCTATTACAATACAAAGCAAGTACTGACCTTAACCAGTTACGTCGCTTCTCAAAAAGTATTGATACTTTTGTAGAGACTTCTCATGAGAATGAAACACTTGAGGAATATATTGAATCGGTAATGAAAAAAAGAACATTCACAAGAAAAGACTTTTTAACATTAGCATTTAACGAAATCGCAAATTCTTAAGGATATAAAAATGAATAAAATATTAATTGTAAGCTTAGGTACAAGTAAGCAACTTCTTAGCAGTGCTCATCTAATGGATACATTACGTGCAAACTATCCTCATACAGAGCTACACCTTTTAATTGATGAATCTCATCGCAGTTATGCTCCTCTACTGAATCATGTATCAAAATTCCACATGATTCAGACTGAAAAGATTAAAAAAATTGTTGATGGAAGATTGTTTTCGAATGGATATGCTCTCGAAACTCTTGGAGAGAATCTTGCTGAAGTTATGAATGAAAACTGGGATCAAGTAATCAATCAAAGTAATACGACTTTAAGTACTTTAATGACGACAGTTATGCTTACTGAAAATAAAATCGGAGTTTCACTTTCTGACAAAGGAACAACGAAACATTCTTGTGACTGGTCTCTGACCATGAATTATGTAAATTCATCAGCAAGAAGATCACCGATCGAATCTAATATTATTCAGTCTAATTTAATTGGAGCTCCTTGGAGATCTGCGAGTGAGCCATTAAAAATTTCGGATCAATATCAATGGCTGTAAGGTAACATTTTTTTGCAACGGCATAATCTCCCGGATCATTTAATATCATACCCAAATAGTAATACGCTTCAGTGAAATTTT
>CATLVA010000133.1 GCA_950060715.1 uncultured Oligoflexia bacterium
AGTGCTTAGTCCATTATCAAGAAAATTCTTTTGACCGGTTAATTCATAAAGACGAAGTTCAAACTCAGCAAAGAAAACATAGTCCTCAAAAAGTGGAGCATGGCCATCTCTGGTTGTCGTCGTTTTAATTCGCGTTCTGGATTCCTCGTCTGCATAAAGGAAAGTTTCATGAATACCCTTAATACATACGGATAGAATCTCATTTGCCGCATTTTGAATAGCTTCAATCTTAGTAAATTGAATGACATCTAAAATTGCTGACCCTAATTGAAAGTTCCAGCTCGCAACCCCCTTATTATCTGTGGCAGGTGGAATTCTCATCTTCCTGCTGATATTGAGAGCTTGCCTTACTTTTCTGATTTTAGTCCAACCTTCGGGGGAGTAAATTTCATCTCTCTTAGCAAGGTTTAGCCTAGGGATAGACATGGCAGACTTATAATTACCTTTTTCTGTTATTTGAAACCAATCAAGGAGTTGGTCCATATCATCAGTTAGGGGTTCATCAAAATCTACAACTGCGTCGATAAATTCATCTTTGGTGAAACCAAAATATAATCCCTCTTCACCTTCTGAATCCGAGTCTTGCCCTGCGAAGAAATAACCTTGCTCGCTAAGCATCTCTCTATTTAAATAGTCTAGAGTATTAATAAGAGCATCAAATACGGCCGGAGATGGATAAATTAAACTCGCTTTCGCAAGAAGCTTTATAAAACCGGCTTGGTCGTAAAGCATTTTTTCAAAATGAGGAATATCCCATTTTTTATCAATACAATAACGGTGAACACCCCCACGTGCTTGGTCATATAAAGATCCAAAAAGAATTTGTTCGATGGTTTTAATGATATGATCACCAAGCTCTCTTGGAACCATTCCTTCAAGCATATGTTCGATAGACCATTCTAAAAAACTATAGTGTGGAAACTTCGGTTCGGCTCCGTAACCACCGTTCTCATTATCTTGAAATTCTTTCAATGCATTCAATAGAGAAGCCGCATTAGGGTAATGCCCATCAAATTGGACTTTTTGCTCTACCTTTGGTGGTTGAGTAAGCGCAGTGATGACCTGATCTGAGTTTTTTGTGACTTGATCTTTTTCTTCTCTATAGGCGCGACCTAAATTTGTAATCACTTCTTCGAAGGATGGAATACCTTCACTCGCAGTCTTTGGAAAATATGTTCCTACAAAATATGGCTTCATGTCTGGAGTCAGAAATGCATTGAGTGGCCAGCCACCTCTACCATTCATAACCTGACACGCTAATTGATAGTAATTATCCATATCAGGAAGTTCTTCTTTATCTACTTTTATACAAACAAAATTGTCGTTCAGAATTTGTGCGATCTTTTGATCACTAAATGATTGCTCCGCCATAACATGGCACCAATGGCTGGAGTTATATCCGATGGAAAGAAAAATTGGCTTATCTTCATCCTTGGCTTGTTGCAGTGCGCGAGGCCCGTATGGGAACCAATTAACTGGATCTTTGCTGTGTCGCAGTAAGTGGTTGGATTTTTCATCTCTTAGGTGGTTGTAGATTGCGTCTGTCATACTATCCTTAGTTTTTGAGTGTAAATTTTAGTCATTTAACCACAATATTATTTACTTTTGAAGGCTATTTGGCTAATTGTCGCCGGATGGAAACTATCAAGAAATTGATGTTCGGCGCTTCTGGGCTGAATTTTAAGCTTTTTAAGGGGATTATTAACGAAAGCCGTCTTGAGCTGAGACTGGTGGTAATCTTCTGCGTCTTTACTGGTTTACTTGCTAGTCTAAATCCAAGTTTTATGACTATGACTGATTTAGCTATTATCAGTGCATTTAAGTCTTATAAGCCCATCCCGCAAGAACTAAATTCCAATGAGAAGATAGATGTACAACAAATGGTTTCCAAGACCATGAGCTATAGTTATGAAAGCACTGAACTTGGTTTCTATTTAAAAGATTTAAAATTTTTCGATGTCCATACGAAAGCTCAAGCGGAAAAAAGAATTTTAACCAGCCTTCCTACAAGCCTAAGAGAAAATGCGAGAAAATACGTTAGAGCAGTCCTACTTCTTTCTCAAAAGCACCAAGTTGATCCAATTTGGGTGTTATCTGTTATGTGGACTGAGTCTCATTTTGACTATAGCGCGAAAAGTTGGGCCGGAGCTAGAGGGCTGATGCAGATTATGCCTGAAACAAGAAAGTTCGTTTATCAGCAGTATAAATTGCGTGGCAGAAAGTTAATGGTTGAAGATAGCAATTTTAATGTAAATAGGTTTTTTCCATATCCAGTCGACAACAATAATAAAACAGCTCATATTCGAAAGCTGGTAAATATTGAACTTGGAATTATCTACCTCAAGAGCTTACTCAATACATTCAAAAGTCATAAGCACGCCACTGTTGCCTATAACATGGGACCTGGTTGGACATTAATGCGACTTCGCAAAAATTTACCAGTAGGTGAGAAGAACGAATACCTAGATAAGGTTGAGAATGCCTACAAAAGAATTGTGAAGAAGATATAATGGATTTATCCGCACTCCGTTTAGAACTTGATAAAACTAACACAGAAATATTTAAGCTTTTAAAAAAGAGAAAAGAAATTGTCTCGCGTATTCAGGCTGCGAAAAACATTGCTTGGAGTCCTGTTCGAGAACGCGAAGTTTTTGAAGAGTATTTAGAAAAAAATCCTGAGAATGGCTTTTATGATCATTTAATTTACTCTTTATTAATAGAATCCCAAGCGCAGGGCCGAGGCTATCCTCAATGGTCTAGATCTGCCCATCTCGATTGTGCAAAGGAATTCAGTCTTTTTACGATCATGAATCCTATTTTACTTCGCATGATTAATGAGTCAGAATATCGAACTTTAAAATTGAAACCAACATATCAAAATCAAATAGAAGAATTATGGCAAAATCAAAAGTAATTGCAATTGACGGCCCAAGTGGTAGTGGAAAATCCACGGTAGCAAAAAAAGTAGCTGCTAATTTAGAGCTAACTTATCTTGATACAGGTGCAATGTTTCGAGCAATTGCCTTGTACTTAACCAATAAAGAAGTAACTTCAGCTGAGACGAAAAAGATAGCTGAGCTCTTAGAAAAACTTCAATTTGAATATCAACCAGAAGAGTCTGTTCTTATTAGATTAGATGGAGTCAATCTTACGGAAAAAATTAGAGAACATCATGTTTCTCAGTTAGCTTCCAAGTATTCACAGGTCACAGAGATCAGGAACTATCTTAAGAAAATGCAAAGAGAAATAGCCAATGTACGTCCTTCCATTTTAGAAGGAAGAGATATTGGAACTGTGATTTTTCCGGATGCTGCTTTAAAAATATTCTTAACTGCTAAGCCAGAAGTGAGGGCTCAAAGACGCCTCGAAGAATTAAGAGAGCGTTCGCCGAATGAGAGCTATGAATACCAAGTCATTCTAAATGATATTGTAAAACGCGACCAAAGTGATCAAAATCGAGCTGTTGCCCCTCTGGTTAAAGCAGATGATGCGGTCGAGATTGATACTTCGGACAAGACGATTAAAATGATTATTGAGGAAATTACCTCGTTATTCCAAGACCGCAAAAAAGATTTTTACTAGTTCCACTATACAAACTATCATAATCACTGAAGACATAGATTAAAGAGGAGTCTTTCAATGATTTCACCTGATAGGTTTGAACAACTAATATCAAAATTCAACTCGCTTGAGCCAATACTTGTCGTTGGGGATGTAGGCGTAGATAAATATACGAGAGGAGAGGTTAAGCGAATTTCTCCAGAGGCCCCGGTTCCAGTCGTCGAAGTTTTCGAAGAGTGGAATAAACTCGGTTTAGCTGCAAACGTTATCGATAATTTAAATTCCCTCGAAGTTAAAAGTACAATCTGTGGTGTCGTTGGGAACGATTCTAATGCCGATAGACTCGAGGCTCTGCTTGAAGACTCAAAGCTTAGCACTTGGGGAATTGTAAGATGTCCTGGGCGAATGACTACGTTTAAAGAAAGAATCGTAACTGATATTCAGCAAGTTTGCAGGGTTGATTATGAAACAAAAGAAGAGTTAGGACCTGAAAGTGTAAAAAGCTTAACTCACCGAGTGGAAGAGTTTCTTGGAACTCACTCAGCTGTTATTCTTGAAGATTATTCTAAAGGTTTATTTAGCGAAGAGTTCACTAAAGGAATAGTTAAAACAATTAAAGAGAAAAATAAATTTGTTGCAGTAGATCCGTCTAGAGAGACGAATCCTTTATTTTATAAAGGAGTGGATCTTTTGAAACCAAACCATCTTGAAAGTATTCTCATGGCCCGAGCCCTTGGATACAACACTAAAAATATCGATGACATCTCAGAAATCCTTATCACTAAACTCGATTTAAAACAGTTGATCATTACTTTAGGGGCTGAAGGAATGGCGATTACAGATACCAACCAGAAAACAAAACGTATCCCAACGGTAGCGAAAGAAGTTTTTGATGTCTCAGGTGCCGGAGATACTGCCATCAGTACAATCGTTGCGGCTTTATCTGCTGGAGCGACTTTGGAAGAAGCTGCATGGGTCGGTAATTGCGCTTCAGGGGTTGTGGTCAGTAAGAAAGGTACAGCTCTAGTGACGCAAAAAGAGCTTCGTCATTTTTATGCGCAAATTCAAAACGTAGGGTTATGAGTCAGTTAAACAGACCAACTGATGTTCGCTATTTTTGTAGTTGTTTGTATAAAGAATCTATTGATGTTTCAGTAGTTTTGGGACAGAAATTTCAAATTATTGAAGCTTTTGAGCCTAGTTTTAATCCACTTAGCGAATATTACTCCAAAGAAATGGGGACTGACCTTAAACGCACTATTTTTTTCTTCGATGAAGTCTCACGGAGAGAGAATTTAGTGGGATACAAGCTCTGGGCGGATCGAATTGAGCGAGAAACCAGTGTTGAAGGTAGGCGAACTATTAATATTGACGTCGGATATATTGCAAAAGAGCAAGTATTGTTGGCAACTGGAAAGCCTTATTCTCACAGAATTTATTTATCAGATGGAGTTTTTGCCGAGCTAGTTTATACCTATTCAGATAAGACCTTTAAATCACTATCTTGGACTTATCCCGATTATCAGGCTGAAGAAAAAATCTCAGTTTTTAAGCGATTTCGGCCTTAAAAGTTTTGTCCCTTAATTGTGCAGTGCTATAATAAGACTCAACCATGGTTATGCAAAACCCGTCGAACGGGCGACCACTTCCGAAAGGGGTGGAAGCAAAGCCTGGCCCTAAGTGGGTGAGACCATATGGGTTTGAGTCAGGTTGCCGAAACGGTTAAAGGAAAGCTGCCCTAGGACAATCACGATTTGTCCGTATACTTACGGGTCGCAGTGTGGTGGAGAGCCATGCTGTGGGGGTTAGTTCACCTTTTGGGAGGTTTATTTGGGGCCATAGCTCCTTTAAGCGACATTCACGAGACATTATCTTTTGCCGGCAAGTATAAAGATATCGTCT
>CATLVA010000134.1 GCA_950060715.1 uncultured Oligoflexia bacterium
AGATAATACTATAAGGTCTAATCTCTATTCCTTTCTCTTCAGCTAACTTTCTAGCAGAAGTAACAGGTCTCATGTTAAACCCAACAATATACCCGTTAGCGTTCGAGGCCATGATGACATCATTATCAGTGATAGCTCCAACACCACCAGAGATAACATCAACACCAACTTCATCATTTCCTAAAGGAAGTAAGGCTTCTTTGATCGCCTCAAAAGAGCCTTGAACATCTGCCCTAATAACAAGATTAAGGATTTTCTTCTCACCAGTTTGGACATCGGCATTCGCAAAGAAATCTTCTAAGCTTGCAACCTTAGGTGCCTGAACATTCTGAAGAGCTTTTCTTTCAGAAATTCTATTTTCTACGATTTTCTTGGCTTCTCTTTCATTTTTAACAACATTAAGGATATCACCTGGGTTTGGTGGGTCGTTTAACCCTAGTATTTGAACAGGAATCGAAGGTCCTGCTGATTTAACATCTTTACCAGCTGTAGACATTAGTGACCTAGCTCGTCCAAAATGCTCACCACAAACAACGGCGTCGCCTTTATTCAAAGTACCTTTTTGAACTAGAACAGTTGCGACTGGACCTCTACCAACTTCAATTTTCGATTCAATGATTACACCTTCAGCTTTTCCTTTTGAAGATTCACGTAAATCCATAATTTCGGCTTGTAGTTTAACAGTCTCAAGTAAGTCATCAATACCATCACCATTCAGTGCAGAGACCTCAACATAAAGAGTTGTCCCCCCCCATTCCTCAGGAATAAGTTCGAATTCTGTAAGCTCTTGCTTAATTCTATCTGGGTTTGCCCCTTCTTTATCCATTTTGTTGATGGCCACAATTATTGGACAATCAGCATTTTTAGCATACTTAATTGACTCTTTTGTTTGAGGCATAACACCATCATCTGCAGCAACAACAAGGATAACAATATCAGTAACATTAGCACCACGTTGTCTCATTGAACCGAAAGCAGCGTGACCTGGAGTATCTAAGAATGTTAATGTTGCATCTTCAACTTGTACCGAATAAGCACCAATATGTTGAGTGATACCACCGGCTTCACCATCAGTAACTTTTGTTTTTCTGATATGATCTAAAAGTGTCGTCTTACCATGATCAACGTGCCCCATAACGGTAATGATAGGGTTTCTTAACGGTAGACTTGATTTATCTTTTTTAGCCTTTTCATCTTGAAGAAACTCTTCTTCATTGAATGCTTTATTCTCAACTCTATAATCATATAGAGCAGCAATTTCTTCTGCTAATTGAACACCGATATAGTCTTCTTTCTTAACTAGAATTCCTAGATCAAGACATTGATTTTGAAAGCTTTCAAATTTCTGACTTAATTTCTGAGCAAGATCTGAAGCTGTGACCACGTCGTAAATATTTACAACTCTTTTTGAATCCTTAACCTCAGTAATTTCTGTTTTCTTAGTAGAACCTGAGTAGATTTTCTTTCTCTTCATCGGAGTATAGATAGAGCGGCCAACCAATGTTGAAGCTAATTTCATTTCTTCATCAGCTCTAACTTGAGTCATATCTTTTGTTTTAGCAGCGCCTTTTTTAGAAACGATTGCAGCTAAATCCCCCATTCGTTTCTTGTTTGCATCTTTATCTGAATCAGAAGCATCAGCATTTGGCGAAGAGTAAGTCCTTTGAGGCTTATCCTTCTTATCCTCATCCTTATCTTCACGCTGAGGAGGAGTATCTGGAACCGAGATAGGAGTGAAAGAGTGCATTTTTTCACGGTAAACTTCTTGCTTCTCTTCAGCTTGTTTTTCTTTCTCTGCTTCTTTATCAGCTTTTCTTTTGACTACAACTTTAGTCTTAGGCTTAGCTTCTTCAACGATTTGTAGCCCTTTAAGCTCTTTCGTTTCAGCTACAACCTCTTCAGGCTTGCCCACAACTTGCTCAGGAGCAGCTGTTTCTTTAACCTTAGGCTTTTCAACCTCACCTTCGTCTTCAGCGGCTGATTTTTTCTTCACAACCTTCTTTACGACTTTCTTTTTAACAACTTTTTTCGCTGTCTTCTTTTTGGTGACTTTCTTTTTCGTAGCTGGTTTATCACCGCCACCGGAATTTGGAGCAAACGCCTCTTTTGCCTTCACTACCTCTTCATCACTCAATTTCACCATGTGGTTACGAACATTAAGTCCCATACCCTTCAACTTCTCTACCAGATCTATGGCTCCAATATCGAGTTCTTTCGCTAATTCAAAAACTTTCATAGGCTAGTCTTACTCCAAATATTCCTATTAATCTTATTTTAATTTAAATGCTGCTAATTCTTCTCTCAATCTTCTTTCTGCATCAGAGAATTTTTCTCCATCATCTTCAGAAGCTTCAGAGTGTGAATCGTCAGCAATCATACCTTGTCTAGTTGAAGGTACTGCAGAAGCAGAGATGATTTCATCTTCTTCTTCTGGCTCATTTTGAATTTCAGGATTCTCAATAGCAGATGAAGCTGCATCAATCATAACCTGAGCTGCATCGTTATCGATTTCCATAATTTTCGCTATATCAGAAGCGTCACTTGCGCTTAAATCAACAATCGACATAACACCGGATTGTACAAGCACTTGAGCAGTCGCTTCATTAAGCTCACTAAGCTGAACAAGGTTTTCAACAGCAAGTTTAACTTTTTCTTGTAGCTTAGATTTAGAGATAATATTTACTTTCCAACCTGTTAACATCGCTGCAAGACGAACGTTTTGTCCTCTTCTACCAATTGCTAGTGAAAGTTGGTCCTCTTCAACAATTACATCTAAGATATGATCGTCTGAGTTTCTATTAATTGAAGTGATCTCACTTGGTGCTAAAGCATTTCTTACAAAAACTTCAACATCTTCATGCCACTTAACAATATCAATTTTTTCACCTTGGAGTTCATTAACAATATTTTGAACTCTTGAACCTTTCATACCAACACAAGCTCCAACTGGATCGATGTCTCTATCAACTGTGTAAACAGCGATCTTAGCTCTGTGTCCTGGCTCTCTTGCTGCCGCTTTTATCTCAATTGTTCCATCTTGAATCTCAGGAACTTCCGTTTCAAAAAGTTTCACAAGAAACATTGGAGATGTTCTACTTAAACGAATTTCCGGTCCTCTGTTAGTCATTACAACTTCAGAAAGATAAGCTTGAACTCTATCTCCAGGCTTAAAAGTTTCTCCGTAAATAATTTCTCTTCTCGTTAGAATCGCGTCTGCTTTTCCTAAGTCAACAACGACATTTCCTCTTTCGTAGCGACGAACAAGTCCAGTAACCATATCACCTTCACGGTGTTTAAAGTCAGAGAATAAAATTTCTCTTTCAGCGTCTCTTACTTTTTGAAAAATAATTTGTTTTGCAGTTTGAATATCTACTCTTGAGAATCTTGGGTCTTCAATTTTAATCCCCAATTGATCACCAACAGCACATTCTTCGTCTAGTTCTCTAGCTTGGTTAAAGTCAATTTCAACAATTGGATCCTTAACTCCATCAACGACATTCTTATATTGAAATATTTCAATTTCACCATCATCTTCATTGTATTTGGCTTCATATTCCCCCTGGATTCCAAACTTTTTTCTAGCAGTTACTAAAAAAGCTTGCTCAATAGCTCCAATAACAACATCGCGCTTAATTCCACGATCCTTGCCAAGTAGTTCAATAACTTTTCCAATCTCTGAAAAATTCACAATTTACTCCTTATATTGATCCACCTCAGGATCTAAATTTGCTTTTTTAATTATCACAAAAGGAATAGTGATTTGTTCACCGTCCACATCTACATTTACAGCTTCTTCGTTAGCTTCAACAACCTTGGCCCTAAGCTTTAAGCTAGTTAAAACCCCTAACTCTTTAAGTTGATCTCTCAAACTTCCTTCTAGCTTGTGTGGGTCAATCTTGAGCAAAACAAACTCGCCAGCAGCGAGCTCAAAGTGCTTGATACTTTTAATATCGCGATAAACACCTGGAGAAGAAACCTCTAGAACGAAGTCATCAGGGATCCACTCTTCTGTTTCACAGTATGGAGTAAACCCTCTATCAACTTTAACACAGTCTTCAATTACTGCAGTTTTAGTAGCTGAATCCATGATAAAAACTCTTAAAGTTGAAGAACCACTGATATATTCCATATCATATAGCTCGTAACCACATTCTTCGACAATCTTTTTCGACAATTCAAAGAATTGTAACTCTTTACCTGACAGTGACTTATTTATATCCAAAAAAGGACCCCAATAAAAAAAAAGGGTCGGAAAAATCCCACCCTAACCGTAACAACTTAATAACAGGGCTAATTTTTATCAACTAAATGATTGATTGACAAGTTTAATCACAACTAAGAAGCATCGCATAAGCATTTTGTCCGTTGGAGTAATATTTCTTTCTTTCAACCAAAATTTCGAATCCAAGGCCACGATAGAATTCAACCGCTGCAAAGTTGTTGGTGGCCACTTCCAAATAGATACTTTTAAAGTCTTCTTGAGCGGAAGAGTTGTTAAAAATCTCTTTTGCCAAACCACTTCTTCGCTCTCCTGGCCTCACCAGAATTTTCAGTAAATGTCCTTGTTCCTGCCTTGCATCATACAAGACAAAACCAATAATTTCTTCATTGGAAAGCCGGATATAAAGCGAATAATCAGATTCAATATTAAGGTTGCGCCAATCTTTGTCATCCCACGGGAAAGGAAAGTACGTTTGATCTAAGCGAATTAATTCAGCTAAATAAGCTTGAAAATTATCTGGAGTGATTTTGACTACCAATAGGCCTCTTCGTCGATTTGCTGATCGATTGAGTTTATTAGGTTTCTTGCGCCAGAAACTGCTTTATCAATATCTCCAGCACTTGTTTTTCCTTGGCTCTCGGAAGGCAAAAATCTTGAACGCACAAAAACTTCCAATTGAACTACCTTTTGAAACTTGCTTTCAAATTCTTTCCCCTCAAAAACTGATAAGTCGCACTTGTTTTGAGTCGCAGAAAGTTTAAAGTATTTTTTTAGTACTTCTTGAACGACGACTTCGTGTGATTGTGAATAAGTCATCAACTTATAATAAGGCAGAAGGTCTTCAAATTTTTTAATTTGGTCTTTATCAAATTCCGCGTTGAATTTGATATTTTCTAAGTTTAGTTTTTTGAAATCTGACCAAAAAATACGATGAGTAAGCGAGTCAGGATACATGCACTTTAGAGCAGCTAACCTCAACTTGGTCTTTTTTAAATCACTTAAACTGTAAACTTGATTTGCAACTTTAAAGATAAAACGATCTGTGAGTTTGGTTTCGGCCATCCCCACAGATATTGAAAAACTAAATATAAAAATATTAAACAGGAGCGTTGATATCAACGTTTCCAATGAAACGCTTTTGAACTGCATCATCTTCCTTGTGAAATCTAGCATTAACTCGAGGATTAAAAGTATATCCATCT
>CATLVA010000135.1 GCA_950060715.1 uncultured Oligoflexia bacterium
AAACGATTAGTTCCTACTTGGGTCGGTTTTGGCGAACGTGGAACTGAAGTGATCCAATCACCTTGGGAAACACCACTAAGCCCAACTAATAATTTTGTCTATTATCTAGATCCAGAAAAAGGCTTGCAGAACTTCTTATTTCCTAAGGATGAAACTCCCCTACACTTTCTTTATCAAACAAATGAGGAAACAGATCAAGGAGTGGCCTACTTAATTAGTTTTTCTGGAAATGGTTTTGTAAAAGAATACAAGCTCTATAAGATATCTAGAGAATTACAATTTGAAAGTCAACTCAAGATGGATAATTATTATGACCTATTTGAACCTAGACCGTTACCACTTGAATCAAACTCTAGCAGTGCATTTTTTAATGAGTCATCAAACGGAGGCTCACAAATAATATACACAATCAAAAATCCAAATGATCCACAGACCAGTGTTATTCGCTTACCTAATATTTTTGAGCGTGAGAATATTCAATTTGTGAAAAGCATTTATGATGATTTTATTTTTTATCAAACCGATCATAAAATTGCTGTCTTTAATAGAGCGACAAACTCTCACGACTACAGAGAATCAAAAGTAAACACGATGCAAAGACGATATGTTTCTCTAGAAACAATTCCAGCATTATTTTTACCAGCCAAACAGTCTCCAAGTTATGTTGGTGAGCTATTAAGAGTGGATCAAGATGGAAAGATTCAAAGCTCTGCAGCCTATAGGACTCTTTCTATTCGTGGTTGCGAAGAAATTGAATTAGTAAAAGTAAACACTAAAGAATATTTAAGTTATACATGTCTTAATTCGCAAAAAATCCTTCTACTTCCTATCGAGTAAAAAGTACAAACAGAATATCAAGATTTGGACAAAGTGTTTGAAGCTGGATACTAATGCTTCAACACACGAGTCCAGTGTCAAAAGGCAACAACTGATGCCAAACTGACACCAGATTTTTAAAAAAATACGTAAGGAAATGTCATACGATTTTGTAAGACAATGTATGTTTACTCATCTAAAAGGTAGTGAGCAACACTGAAGAAGAACAATAGGAGAAGTTATGAAAAAACTACTAATGAATTTAATTGCAGCAGCAACATTAACAGGATCACTTGTGTCTTGTTCAGGTGGAGGATCAGTTTACTATTCACCAGATTGGTACTACAACTGTTACGCAGTTTATGACTCATGGGGATACTATCTTTATGACGATTGCTACTGGGAATACTACAACGTAGCTGGAGAGAAAGTTTCTTCTGAACTTGATGCGGCTGAAGTTGTTGGTGACATCGAGCAAATTAAACTTGAAAGAATGGCAGTACACTACTCTGAGAAATTTTCAATGAGTGCTGACCAAGCAATGAAAGTTGCAAAAAATGTTCAAGACTTTACAGCTCTTGAAGACAGAACTGAAGCTGATATCGCAGACTTCGCAGAAAAAATGTACGGAATTAACCCTTCTGAAATCGTTTCTGCTGTAGGTGCGGCACAGGTTGGTAACAACAATGCTTTAGAAGCACTAGTTGATCAAGCGTCTGCTAACTTTGAAATTTCAAAGGAAGATACAAAAGCGCTAATCAAAGAGCTTCACGGTAATGCTCTTCAATCAGCTGGAATCAATTTATAATTAAATTTTAAAATTGATATTACGAGGGTCGCAAAAATTGCGGCCCTTTTTTATTGGTTTGTTTTCTTCACAGAATGTTGAAAGAACTCACTAATAATCTTTTCATTTTTTGGGTTTCTCTTTTCTGCATTTACCCCAACTAAAAGCATCATATCTAACTCATTAATTTTTTCTTCTAGTCTAATTACTTCTTCTGGAATTCTTGCTTTTGACACTTCGAAAGGTTTTGTCAGGGATGAATATTTTTGTCTCTGAATGATGGTTTGAATATCCACCACGATTTTCTCAGTCACGAGCTGTTTAAAAGTTTCTTTGGAGGAAAAATAGCGAGTTTTAAACTCTCTAAAAGTTTTTATAAAACGACTATTGATAACACCATTAAGGTCTACCATATAGTCTGAATCCACCAATATATCTCCCCCCAAATAAAGTCCAAAAAATGGTTCATACTGAAAAAATGAATATTCCTTGTACTTGATTGGCTCGTATAGCTCTTTTTCTCTTTCGTTTCGAAATCTTTTTTTAGGGGTTTCAACCTTACGGGCTTCCTGAAAAATGCCTTCTACTGTTTTATATAGCGCTTGAAATTGTTGTAAGTCCGGTTTTCCATACAAAGAGAAAGAAATCATTTCACTATCAATAAAGTTTTCACTTTGTGGCAACATCACCCGAATATTTTTTGGATAGTCCAATGTGTTAAGTTCTTCAAAATTATCTTTTGTTAACACAACATAATCTTGGGTTGGATCAAACTCTGCTAAAGTAACCAAGCTTTGATTTTTGAAGTTTGCCAATTTTTCGCGAAGATCATTTAGTCTTGGATTCAACCTTGATCGGATTCGCTTTTTTTGCACTTCTTTGTATTTTCGATATTGTCCGAATGTATTGAATTTATCGCGGGAACTAGGCATATGAATATAGCCCATATACCTCATGGCCACTTCTTGCTTTAACCCCTTCACTCTTTGAGCAAATACTGCGGGAGTCAAAATAAAGAGAAATAAAAATATACAAACGTACGACTTCATAACCTCAATTATAAATTAAATTGCAATGGGAATCAAAGAGTCAGAAAATTGCAATTCACTCAAGCAAAAGCTATCATGCCCCTATGAAGTTTAAAGATCCCTTAATAAAGACAAAAATTATAAAACGTTACAAGCGCTTTTTAAGCGACTTGGAATTATCGACAGGGGAAATTATAAATGCACATGTTCCAAATACCGGCAGTATGAAGACCTGCTGGGAACCAGGATGGACTGCATTTGTGACAAAAAATGACGATCCCAAGCGAAAGATGAAATATACTTGGGAAATAACGGACACAGGAGAGGCCCTCATCTGCGTCAATACCAATCTTCCAAATAAAATTGTAAAAGAAGCCCTAGAAAATGGTCAAATTCGAGAGGTTTCTGAGTATAAAACTGTTATTTCTGAAAAAAAAGTTCTGGATTCGAGGATCGATTTCTTTTTACAGCAAGAAGGCCTGCCAGATGTGTACCTCGAGGTCAAAAACGTCACACTAAAAGGGCCTCAAAGAGAAGCACTATTTCCTGATGCAGTATCCACGAGAGGTCAAAAGCACCTAAGAGACCTTATAGAATTAAAAAAACAGGGTAACCGTGCCATCATGCTCTACCTTATCAATAGAACTGATGTAGATAAATTCTCGCCCGCAGCTGATATTGACCCTGAGTATGCTAGGCTGCTCGTAGAAGCCCAAAAAGCTGGCGTTGAAATTCTTCCCTACCAAACGCAAATAACTCCCGAAGAAATTGTTGTTTCAAACAAGGTTGATTATAGCTTATGACAAGTTCAATCCACTCCCCCCAAATTGTAGAGTTTATCAAAAATCATAAATTTGACTCACGCTTTAAGGAAATAGTTTTTTTTGGAGGCTCATTCAACCCTTGGCACTCGGGACATGGCAGCTGCTTGTCACTGATGAATAAAGATAAGCTTATTATCGTTATGCCCGATCATAACCCATTCAAAGATGTAACAAAGGAAGAGAACCGCTTCAGTAGCCTGACAGATATAAAAAAAGAATTAAAGATACGACCGGAGAATACCTATTTATTTGAAGGCTTCATCCAAGATGCTAATCACAATCCTACTCATAATTGGCTCAGACAAGTTAAAGATAGTTTTCCAAATTTAAAACTCTCCTTGCTTATGGGTTTTGATTCTTTTATGTCGATTGATAAATGGATTGAAGCGAAACAAATAATTAAAGATACATCTTGTATTTATGTTGCCTCTAGACTCGATAATAAAGAAGCCAGGCAAAGCCAGTTCTACCTATTAAAAAGTATGGATTCAGACATAGAGGTAGACTTCATAGGCCATCACGATTACGAACACCTATCTTCAACTGCAATTCGTAAAAACTAGCTAGAATATTTTTTAAAATGCGCTATGGCCCTCACTCGGGTCTGTTTTAAATCAACCAAAGGTTCTGGATAGTCTTTACCTATGATAACTCCAACCTCTTTCTGCTTCTTTTCATCAAACTTTTCCATCTGGTGAAAGTATTTTGCAGGAACATCTTTTAGTTCAGGTACCCATTTATAAATATATTCCCCATCAGGATCAAACTTCTTCACTTGTGATTCTGGATTAAATACCCGGAAGTATGGTTGAGCGTCGCAACCAGTAGAACTCGCCCACTGCCAGCTTCCATTATTTACAGCAAGGTCATAATCATAAAGTTTTTCCGCAAAATAACTTTCCCCAAGCCTCCAATCCATCAGAAGATTTTTGGTAAGAAAACTGGCCACAATCATACGCACACGGTTATGCATATAACCAGTGGAATTAAGCTCCCTCATACCAGCATCTATAATAGGAAAACCAGTTTGCCCTTCTTTCCATGCTTTCAAAGCGTCTTTATCTTCGCGCCAACTCATATCCTGATACTGTTCGTTAAATTCCTTATCTTCTACATAAGAAAAATTTTGAAGAATACTGTAAAAAAAATCTCTCCAAATAATTTGTGAGAGCCAGGTTTCAGGAAGCTTATCCAGATTTTTAAGGGTTCTACAAACGGCTCTCGTAGATATGGTTCCAAAGCGAAAATGAGTGGCCAAGTGAGAAGTATTGTCCATCGCCGGATAATCTCTTGTCTCTTTATATTCGTGGACCTTATCAAGGTAGTTTTTAAATACCTTTTCACCATTGGTTTCAATAAGTTCTATATTTTCAGTTTTCTTAAAATCAATATCCTCTAGTGACTTCACTTGATCATATTTAGTTTTATACTTCTGAACGAGTTTAGAGGGTTTGTATTTAAATTCAAAAATTCGTTCAGGATTTTCTTCTAATTTTTTCAGCCACGAATTTTTATAGGGAGTATAAACTTTGTAAGGAGTTCCTTGACCGGTCTTTATCTCATCTCCGGCAAAGATAATATGATCAAGAAATTTTCTCAGATCGATCTCTTTCTCAACTTCTTTGTCTCTTTTAATAGCGTAAGACTCGTAGTCCTCATTGGTAAAGACCGCATCTGCCTCAAAGTCTTTCATGATCTTTGGAATCATCTCAACGGGATCACCAAAGTAAATATGAATATAATGCTTTTTAGTGAGCTCCTCTAATCGTTCAAAAATAAAACTCACTCTATGATCATCTTTTGGAAGTTTAGAGAGAATGTTTTTATCAAAGATAAAAACAGGATAAACTTCATCAGCTTCTTTACATGCCATAGAGAGGGCACGGTTATCCGACCACCTCAGATCTCTTCTCATCCAAAAAATGGCCTTTTTCATA
>CATLVA010000136.1 GCA_950060715.1 uncultured Oligoflexia bacterium
CGTTCTACATCATTAAAATTATCTCTAATGGTATGACTATTATGGTCCCATCTGGAAAGAAAGATGGAATAAGAGAGCTCGTCACTGATCAAGAGATTAGCGAGGTCTTTGACCTATTGAATACCCATAACGTTAAAGTAGATAACTCTACTTGGAATAGAAGACATCGTGACTATCTGGCCAAGGTGAAAACGGGCTCACTAGTAGAAATCGCAGACGTGCTTCGCTCATTATTTTTACTACGTAATATGAAAAAACTCTCTTTTGGAGAGAGAAAAATGATGGACCAGTGTAAGGAACTTATCATTAAAGAAATCGCCATCTCTACTGGTGAAGCAGAAAATGCAATTGATACCAAAATCGAGTCGTGTTTTGACGGTCCCGAGGCATAAAATTAAACAATAAGAAAAAAGATAAAAGAGAATTTAAAGGGCCTGATGACGGGCCCTTTTTTTTTGGATATAACTGTCTTTTACGAGGAGATTAAAATATGACCCCACGTGTAAGATTTGCACCAAGTCCAACCGGAAACCTACATATTGGAGGAGCAAGAACAGCTCTCTATAATTATATTTTTGCCAAGGCCACTGGCGGAACTTATATCCTAAGAATTGAAGACACAGACCGTGAAAGATCGACTAAAGAATTCGAACTCTCGCAGATAGATGACATGGCCTGGCTTGGTCTTAATCATGATGAGGGACCAGGTGTTGGCGGAGATTATGGGCCATATCACCAGTTTGAAAGGGTGGATATTTATAAAAAATATGCTCTTGAATTAGTCGAAGCAGGCAAAGCTTTTTATGACTTCTGCACTGAAGAAGAATTAGCAGAAATGGCCCGCAAAAATAAAGAAGAAGGGACGCCTCCGTACACTGCAAAGTGGCGAGAAGAGGCGCACTGGGCAGAAGCCAAAGCAAAAGTAGCAGCTGGAGAAATCGCTCCCATTCGATTTAAGGTTCCTGATGAAGATGTTAGCTTTTCAGACCATGTTAGAGGAGATGTTAAGTTTCCAAAGGGAATGGTTGGGGACTTTGTTATCATGAGAACCAATGGAGTCGGAACATACAATTTCTGTAATGTTATTGATGATCATCTTCACAAGATTACTCATGTTATTCGTGGTGAAGATCATGTGAATAATACTTTAAGACAAGTATTATTATATCAAGCGTTTGGTTTTGAAGTTCCAGAGTTTGCTCACGTTTCTCTTTTGATTGGGAAAGATCGTCAGAAGCTATCCAAGCGCCATGGGGCAACGAGTGTTAAACAATATAGAGAGGAAGGTTATCTTCCAGAAGCATTAGCGAACTATCTTTGCCTGCTAGGTTGGTCTCATCCAGATGAAAAAGATATTTTTACTGTTGATGAACTATCTAGTGTTTTCAGTTTAGATAGATTTTCAAAATCTCATGCAATCTATGATATCGATAAATTAAAATATATTAACTCTCAGCATATTAAAAATATGGACGCTGAAACTCTTATGAAAAGAGCGGAAGAGTTTATCGCAAAAGATTCGTTTTATCATCAGCAGTCTCAAGAGTGGAAACAGACTTTTTTAGCTCTTTATCAAGAAAAAATTCAGTTGTTCCCTGAGCTTAATGACAAGCTTTCAGAGCTCAAAAAAGACTCTCTGGAAATGAATGATGAGCTTAAAGAGATCTTTTCTTGGGAGACGACTCCTCAAATTAAAGACTACGTGGCTTCTGAATTGGCAAAAATCGATTCTGACTATCTTCGCGAGGAAGATTTAGCCTCTTGGATGGACTATTGTAAAAAAGAGCTTAAAATAAAAGGTAAGCCGCTTTTTATGGGCTTTAGAGGTGTTTTGACTGGTCAAAATCATGGGCCAGATTTGAAACCTTTAATCGCACTTACGTCGGTTGAAACTTTGAAGAAGAGGTTAGCGAGTATTTAATGGTAGCAACAAACAAAAAAGAACATAGAAATTTTATAGAAAATATTATTGCTAGAGATTTAGATAATAATGTTCATGACGGTTGGGTGGTAACGAGGTTTCCTCCTGAGCCTAATGGTTATTTACATATTGGACATGCGAAAGCCGTATGTTTAAATTTTGGCCTTGCCAGAGATAATCAGCCTAAAGCAAAATGCCATCTTCGATTTGATGACACCAATCCGGAAAAAGAAGAGACGGAATATGTAGATGCGATTAAGCGTGATATTCAATGGCTTGGTTTTGACTGGGGAGAAAATTTATTTTTCTCTTCTGACTATTTCGACAAGCTGTACGGTTTCGCGGTTGAGTTAATCAACAAAGGTTTAGCTTACGTTGATGATCAAAGTTTTGATGAGATTCAAAAAGGTCGTGGTAATTTTGAAAAACCAGGAACCGAATCTCCGTATCGTAATAGAACACCAGAGGAAAACCTCGCTCTGCTTGAGGAGATGAAAGCAGGTAAGCACCCTGATGGTTCAAAAGTTTTAAGAGCTAAAATTGATATGGCCTCAAACTTTATGTGTATGCGTGATCCTATCATGTACAGAATAAAGCATGTTGATCACCACAGAACTGGCAGCAAGTGGTGCATTTATCCGATGTATGATTTTACACACGGATTAAGTGATGCGATTGAAGGTATTACTCATTCTTTATGTACTCTTGAGTTTCAAGATAATAGAAGACTTTATGATTGGTTTGTCGAAAATGTGACTGTGGATGCGAGACCACATCAGTATGAGTCAGCAAGACTTAATCTTGATTACACAGTTATGAGTAAAAGAAAACTCTTGCAACTCGTAAATGAAAAACATGTCGACGGTTGGGATGACCCAAGAATGCCGACCATTTCTGGAGTAAGAAGAAGAGGTTATCCACCTAAAGCAATCCAAAATTTTATGGAACAAATTGGTGTAGGTAAAGAAGATACAATTATTGAGCTTTCTATTTTAGAAGCAAATGTAAGAGATGAGCTTAATAAAACGACTAAAAGATGCTTAGGAGTTCTTGAGCCAATAAAAGTCACAATTACCAATTGGGATAGAGAAGATCATATTATTGAAGCTCCTTTTCATCCTCAAGATGATAGTTATGGAAAGAGAAATATCACTTTTGGAAAAGAGCTCTATATCGATGCGAGTGATTTCCTGGAAGATCCTCCAAGTCCTAAAAAATGGTTTAGGCTTGGTCCTGGGCGATCAGTCCGCTTGAGATACGGTTATGTCATCACTTGTGACGAATTTGTTAAAGATGAAAACGGTAAAATTGTTGAACTTAAATGCCGCTACTATGAAGACTCTTTTGGTGGAGCACAACCTGAGGCTCTAGAGAAAAAAGTTAAAGGAATCATTCACTGGGTGAATGCGAAAGATGCAGTTGATGTGGAAGTAAGACTTTATGATAGGCTTTTCAAGCATCCAAACCCAGCAAGTGTAGAGAATTTTATCGAAGAAATTAATCCTGACTCATTAGAAATCATAACAGCTAAGGTCGAGCCTTTTTTAGCTAATGCGAGTGCTGATGAGCAATTTCAGTTTGAAAGAATGGGTTACTTCACTGTTGATAATAAATTGTCTGCTGCGGGAAAACCTGTGTTCAATAAGACCGTGGGTTTTAAAGACAATTGGAAATAATAAGATATCGTTAAAATTTTAAAATTAAATATGAATTTCTTAATAATGTAGAGAAAGGTTTTAAATTTGTAGGCATGTGTTTTGCACTGTGTTATTATCTCGTTTAGAGAGAGGTAACCCATGAAAGAAGAAACCGGATTTTTTAATTTGGCCAGTATCAACCTAAACGGCGTAGTAGTGAGCGCTTTTCAAAACTTCTTAGTTATTGACGATGAAGGCGGAATCCTAGACGTAATGGAGGAAACTCTTGAAATCTTGGGCTTCATTGGACGAGTCCACCGCGCAAGCTCAATAAATGAGGCCAAGAAGATCTTAAAATATGAAAAAGTCGACTATATTATCTCAGATTGGAACCTTCCAGATGGAGAGGGGATAGCTCTTTTAAAGGCCATTCGTCGCTCGAAAAAATTCTGTGATATTCCTTTTTTAATGGTAACAGGTGATGACTCTGTAGACTCAATGATTCTTTCATCTCGCTATGGTGGCTCAGATTATCTTGTGAAGCCTTTTACTATTAACGATTTCAAAGAGAAGCTTGCTGAGGGATGGAAAACGCATATAGTTCCAGTTCAGGATGAAGTTCACCAATTAAGACAACAAATTATCGCTCTAGAAGAAGAGAATCAAACTCTAAGAGCGGAATTGAGACAGGCGACAACGAGGGAATTGGCATAAAAAAAGCCCTGTCTAAAACAGGGCCTTGTATATAGAAATTTTATAATCTATTAGTTAGCTGGTTTGAACCAACATAGTGGTCTTACACCTGTAAGATCACCTGCAGATCTATTACATACTCCAGCGGTAGCATCTTCTTGGTCTACATCAACCATTTCAGATAGTGAGCAGATTGCTCCTTGGAAGTAAGTATCAAGTCTACATTGAGTCTCAGGGTGATTGTGGTTAGTTTTTGAAACTTCATTTGCATCTGGAGTTGTAAAATCAGGTGCAGTTGATTGGTTTCTTAGTGCTTGGAAAAGTTTAGCAGTACTTAAACCGGCCATTGCACCTCTTTGACAGATGAGTCTTTCATCTGAATCTGTAAATTGAGCCGCACAAGAATCAACAACAGTTTCAGGTACTTCTAAAGTTGCAAGAACAGCTGCGTGATCTTCTCCTCTCCATGCTTTTCTTAAACATTTAAGAGTCGCCCAGTAGTCAGCTTGACCTTCGTTAGTTGCCCAACGAACCATTCCTCCCCAAGAAGTTTTCTTAGGTGCTCCACCAATATGGTGACCAATTTCGTGACATACAACTAAAGCAAATCCGTCTGAAGTAATAGCTTCGTGTCTCGCAAGACCACCAAACATATGTACATTCCAAGTGTTTCCACTTCTTGAAGCGTAAGCGTTAACTGTCCCATCATTCCAGTTTCTAGCAACATCTAGTTTTGCACCTTCAGCTGCAATGATTGGTTCATAAACTTTAACAACCTTATCAATAACTGCATTGAATTCTACTTCATCAATACTGCTGATTGATTTTGCATTCGGTGCAATCCATAGGTTGTTGTCTTCAACGATTCCTTCCGTTCCGTCAACAGTACATGCAAAAGACGCTGAAGTCGCAAGCATTGTAGTTGTTAGTAAAAGCTTTCTTAGCATAAATCCTCCATGATATTTTTGTGCCTATTTTTTGAAAATGTATAAATGTTTTCATTAGGAACTAATAGATATTTTTCCTCATACATCAAACTGCTGTCTAGTAAATATAAGTTATGTAAGTTAATGTTTGTTTCTTGTTAGAATCAAGTTAAATAGTAAGGAATTCTCCATGTATAAGTTGATTTTTT
>CATLVA010000137.1 GCA_950060715.1 uncultured Oligoflexia bacterium
TTCCTGCAGCCTCAGCAATATGCGTTCCGTCTTGTCCTACGAATAAGATTTTTACTTTATTCTCATCCAGGAGCATTCTCCAAGGGATAGGTCCAAATGCTGGCCTAAACTTCTGTTTTCTTCCTATTATCTTAGTGCTGATCAGCGGAAAATTTGGAATTTCTGCAGTTAAATCGATTAATTCTTTGCCCATTTCTGACTTTGGATCAGGTCCCGCATCATAAGACCAAATTGGCATTTGAGCGATCGAGTTCATGCTAAAAAAAGTTGAAAATACTAAAGTACTTATAACTGCTGTTAATTTCATAAGTTGCCCCAAATTAAATTAATTGGTTCTTGATACCTAGCGCTATGTGAAATTTACACCTTCGTTGAAAAACTTACATCAATCGCATCGCGTCACAGCAATTAACTCTCCTTAACATTAATTCGATTTGGGCCTAAAATATGCTCATGAGTTTAAAGTTATTCTTAACTTCATTTATCCTACTCTTATCTATTTGCTCTTGGGCTCAAATTGAACAAGATGACACCAAAGAGAAAGGAATTGAAACTAAAATTCAAGGCATTCACGAAAGCCACGCAGCTTTCGCTGTCTTAGATATTGAGACTGGAAAAATCGTGCACTCTCATCATTCGGATCAGAAAATGATCTTAGCTTCTGTGAGTAAGGTATTTTCTTATTTCTTTGCTCTCAACGTTCTAGGTCCAGAATATCGATTTGAGACCAAGCTTTATTACACCGGAAAAATTGAAAAAGGAGTACTCAAAGGAGACCTCATTTTAGAAGGTGGTGGAGATCCTTACTTGGGAGCTCCTCATTTATTGGCCATGGCACACGAATTAAAAATTAAAGGAATCAATAAAGTAGAGGGTAAATTTCTTGTTGATGCCAGTGCACTTCAAGAAATCGAAAGTGTATCCACTCTAGGGCTGACAGATCAACCTGATAACCCTTCTATCTCTGGCCTTAATGCTGAATTCAATCGCTATGAAATTTGGTCGAAAAAAAGTTTAGTTTATCCTCCTGTTGATAACCTTGTCATCAATCGAGTGAATCGTTCCGCTTATGGTCTTCGCTTTGGTTTTGATAAAATTGAAGAAAACAAAGAATATTGGAATCAACATCTTCGTGAATACATTCCCTCAATCGAAGCTATTCCCACCAAAGATAGCGCCCTCTATACTGGCAATTACTTCAAACTTCTCTCTGAAAGATTAGGCGTCTCATTGCCTTCTCCTGAAAAAGGAAGACGTGGAAAAAAAGCTAAAACTTTGTATACTCACAAGAGTATTCCACTTGAGCGTCTTGCCGAGCTGGGACTTGAATTCAGTAATAATCTGATGGCCGAGTCCATACTTATGACCGCCGCAAAAAAAATCAACACTCTTCCTCAAGATAGTAAGATTTCTGCTCGCACAATGGTCGAATGGTATAAGAAGAAATTCCCTGAAATTAAATGGGACGATATTCAATTAATTAATGGTTCTGGTCTTACCGTCTTTAACCTGATTTCAGCTAAAAACATGGCGTTATTTATGAGAGCGATTTATCGGGAAAAAATCGGTAATCGTAGCTTTATTAGCTACCTCTCTATTAACGGTCATAATGGTGGAATCCGCCGAAGACTAAACCACCCCCAATATGCTTTCAAACTGTTTGGAAAAACGGGCTCTCTTTATTTTGTGAATAACCTCTCTGGAGTTCTAATTGGAAATTCAGGTAAGATGTATTCATATGCTTTCTTTACGACTCATCACAATCATAGAGGAATACTCAGTGGGGATGATCTAAAACAAAAAAAATTCCTTAGACGCAAAAGCGGAGAATGGAATAACTTATCTACGAATGCGATGGACACACTTCTATCAACTTGGATTGAAGAATTATAAATGGAAATCTCTATGAAATTGACCGCCCTACTTATTTTTTTTAGCTTTAATCTCTCTGCACAAGACACGAACTTAAATAAAGAAAAGAAACCAGAACCTAAACGCTGTGATTTCGCTCAGGTTATTGTCGATCATATTTATAACGAAGAATGGGAGAGCTTAATCCCCTATTTAAATTTCCCGTTAGACCGTGCCTACCCACAAAAGTCTGCCACTAAGGCAGAATACAAAAAAGAGCCTCAGCAATTTTTTACTGCTGATATGTTTGGCAAAGGATATGAGATCCTAGAGCGTGATAATAATTGCGTAATCAACAAAGGTCTTATCTGGATTGATGGAGAGACAAAAAAAATCATTAAAATCAATTATGAAACTAAACTCGCGAAAGAAAAAAGAATGGCCTATACCCTAGATGAATTAAAACTTGCGCCGCCTAGTTGGAAAGACTCTGTCGTTCAACTCAGCTGTAATATGGGCAAACACACCTACAATGTATATAAAAATAAGGGCAGCTATCTGCTATTGGTAACCAAAGAAAACAAAGTGGTGGAAAATCTCGAACGAGGTTTGTTTAGAGTGGATGACTCTGGGATCAGATATTTTCAGTTTAATCAAAATGATTCTACTATTACTATGATCGATAATATTCGAGAGGGAGGCTACTATATAAAGCTAGGCTCCCCCAAAAGTAAAAAAGACGTAAAGTTTTTTAACTGCTTAGAGGCGAATTCCTGATTGGTATTTTTTCTTACGACTTATAAGTCCAATTAACCAACCTAGAAAAAGTACACCGCCTCCGGCCAAGAACCATTTGATATAGTAAGTGTTCACTTGAGCCTCTAATTGAGACACTCTTTCAGTCTGCTTCTCAAGTTCTATAACTGTATTATCATAGCGCTCTTTCAAGCCGATATAATCACTTGCACCCTCTTTAAGCTCAGTGAAATTGCTTTGAGTTTTATCTAAATTAGTTTTTGTTGTTGTAAGCTCTGTTTGAGAAGCTGCTAGCTCTAGTTTCAATTTGTTAATAGTTGCATTGAGTTCATCATTTTTTTCAGTTAATTTTTTATTCTGATTTTTCTGATACTCATATTTTAAGGTCGCCGGAACATCTTTTGTTAGGAATCGATTTAAAATATATCCTTCATCTCCGTCTGAGTCTTTTACTTTAGACCATTTTTCACCTTCCTCAATTAAAGTCAGCTTTTGATTGGTCTCAACCATTTTAATAATCTTATTATCGGTTCCTGGACCAGTTCTAAAGGTCACCTTCTGGATTCCATCGACATAACGGTTTTGAGCGATTGCTGAAATACTAGCTACAGATAATATACAGATAAATAAAATATATTTCATAAAATCTCCTAATGCTTGCAATACTACCCACTTGGCACTTTAATGGCCACTTTTTGGCTTTGCATTACAGGCAGAATCTGCGAGCACAGTCTTTGGGGCTAAAACCTTAATCTCCAATCCCGATTAGGCAAACTCAAGAATGAACGACTAACTAAGGAGAGATTATGTCAAAATGGAGTGCAAAAGTAGATGTAAAGTGGACTGCAGAAGCACCAGCAACAGATAAATGGGACTGGCTTAAGGACTGGCCTGAAGTAAAATGGGCATGGTCTACGACTGGAGATTGGGACATGACTTTATGGGTTGATGTGGCAACACCAGATGAGTTAGAAAAATTTGTGCATAATAAGCTTAGAGCTAAAAACTGGGTTTCTGAGACAAAATCTACATGGACTAAAGAAGTCTGGAATTGGCAAGAAGCTGCATAACATCAGTAATTTATACGATCAGTTTTATCTAAGTGGTGATAGATTTATTCAATTAGATTTAATCTTTGGAATAGATAAAATCAAATAAAAGCTACGGAGGTAAAACATGATCGTACTAGAACAAGACAATTTAAATGAAATTTTGGCTTCAAATAACCAAGTGGTGGTTCAATATGGAGCTGGATGGTGTGGGATGTGTAGAATGGTGAAGCCACAATTCGAACATCTTTCCAAGCAAACAGAAGGTGTAACTTTTGTTTATGTTGATGCTGAAAAATACCCTACTTCAAGAGAATTTGCTGAAGTAAAAAACCTACCAACTTTTGCGGGTTTTAAAGATGGTAAACTTGTGGCCAACAAAATGGGAACAAAGAAAGAAACTATCCAAGAGGTATTAAGTGCGGTTACCGGTAATTAAATCTGTCGTAGAATTCATTGAGAATAACGACGAAGACTATATTATTGAAACAACTGAAGCACTCGAGCATATTTCTCAGGCCAAAGGTATCAAAGATGAAGAAATTGAAGTCATCGGAGAGCTTTTGTCCAATATGTTCGGGGCCCTCGAAGTTTATAAAGAAATGAAGGCGGGAAAATCTCAAAAAGATGCCTTAAATGAATTTATGAAACGAGTGATGGGATCAATCGACACCTAATAAAAAAGCCTGCATAAAGCAGGCTTTTTTTATTAATTTTTTTCACCATTTAATCGAAAAGCTTAAATGATCAAGGTGACCCTACTTTCCCTATTTTTTATTTTTATAAGCTGCTCGCTTCAGCAAAAAAGAAACCCAGCTTCTTATTCAATAATTTGTGATGATGTTTATAACGGTAATTTTCGAACCCAAAACTCTCAATCAAAAGAAGAAGGTTTAGTTGACCATTTTTTTCTCAAAAACCCCTATCAAACTGGTGGTGTAAAATATCAAATAAATTTTGAAAGAGTTGAAAGTTTTGTGGAATCACTACCGTCTAAATATAATAATGAGCTAGCAGTGACTAGTATAGGTCAATACGATGGGATTGCCGTAAAACGAATTGATGTTGCAGGCTGGGGCCAATCAGAAAAAACCAAAGTCATTATAACTGCAGGTGTCCATGGTAATGAATCAGCGGGTGTGGCCACAGTGGTGAATCTTTTAGAGCGAATCATTCATGACCCCTATATCCGTACCAATTTCGACTTTGTGATTTTTCCCTATCTAAACCCAAGAGGTCTAACCGATAATATGCGCAGACTTGGAAATAATATTGACCTCAATCGAACCTTTCCCGGTGGAAAATCTCCTCAACAAAAAATAACAGAAATGGTTCGAAATAATTTAAAAGACGAGAGCTTTGATTTAGGACTAGATCTACATGAAGCTCCATTTAGAGAGCATTTTTTTGTGATAAAAATGCATGAAAACGACAATGGTTTAACTTCAGCTGTTCTAGCTGATGTGCCTCAAGAAGCTCTTGTCACCGCCAAAGATAATATCTATCCGGGTGCTATGTACCAGGCATCAAAACCAGGAGAACCTCCTCTCAAAAATCCAAAAAAAGTTTATACTCTTTATGCTCCTGGAGAAGTTTCATCGGCGAACAGAGGAACAGTGAAAGGTTTTTTCCATGACGAGTTAAATGTAGAGAATGCTTACACGATCGAGGCGCCTGGCCAATATGAATTAGCAGAAAAAATAGAAATATACACTGATATCGTTCAA
>CATLVA010000138.1 GCA_950060715.1 uncultured Oligoflexia bacterium
TAAGATTTTAAAAAGAACCACTGGATTCCGTGTCTTCGCTACACATCGCGCTGAATGACAATGTGTTTCGATTATTTGGTAAGTGATTTTAAAATCTCCTTCATATGCTGATAAGGAATTAATCCTTCAAGCTTTTTACCATTTATAATTATCGTTGGAGTTGACTTTAAACTAAATTGCTCACCAGCATTAAGTGTCTGCTAAATATGGTCTTGAATCTCTTTGTTCTCGAAACACCCGCTTAGCTCAAACTTCTTTTCCCACGCTTGTAGATTTTCATACGTGATAGATTCTTGGTTGGCAAAAATATAATCGTGAACTTCCTTGAAGTTGTCTTGGTCACAAGCAGCCAAATAAGCAGAGTAACAAGCGAAAGGGTGCATTGAACCTTTCATTTTAGTGTTACAAGTCCCATCCAGAGGATAGAAGAAGTATTGGATATTAACATCACCCTTAAAGTCTTTTAAAATATCTTCCGTCTGCTCTGCAGCTAATTTACAGTAAGGGCACTGAAAGTCAGAAAAAATACTGATTCTAATTTTAGCATCAGAGAATTTTTCGGTACTAGAATGTAACCTAAAAGGTGACTCGACTGTAGGCTCACCGTAATCTTTTAAGGCTTCAAATTGTTTTACATAAGATTGTGCAAGAGCTTTCTTTTGTTTTTCTTTCGATCCGATATGAAAAGACATTCCCACAACTGGAATCAAGTAGGTCACAGCAATAAGGCCAATGACTCTAACGTCGACAGCTGGTGGTAGGTTGGAATATTTAAACAACATAAATGTCGCAAGCGCTGATAGAATATAATACACAGTACACATTGGGCATAGTCCACCAAGCGCAAATAGTGAATAAAGGAAAAGAACGATACAACCCAAGAGGTTGAGAGCAAAAATGACTTTGAAGGTTTGTTCAATTTCTTTTTTTCCAATAAGAGCACCAACTAAACCAATAACTCCCATCAGTAGTCCAAATATCGAAGTTGGTATGCCTGCAATATTTCCAAGAGGGGAGAGAGTTGCTTTGTCACATCCCCAAAATTCACTGATATTACATAAATTGGATGCTCCCTTTAATCCTGCTGGATAAAATGTGTCCATATAATGGTTTGTCAGGTATGCGCCTACAATTATCATTCCTAGATTGATAAGAATGAAAATAAAGTTTGGCAGAACGAGTCCTCTGGTTGTTAATGATTTTTGTTCCATCTAATTATCCTTGATTTAAAGTAAATATATTCCAATTTCGTAATTCTGTTTTGTCTCGCCTGTAGCTATTAAAGTCTGAATTCTCAAAAGTGCAAACGAGGCTATCTTCTAGGTCTACCTCAGGGTAGAGCGATTCAAGTTGAGATAAAGCCTCAAGCTGTAAATTGAAGTAAAGTCTATCTCCCCTTGAATAAAAGCCATTTGAATTTGGGAAAAAGTTTTTGAAATCGGATTGCACTTCATAATGTCTAATTGAAGGACCGATTAAAATTCTTTTCCATTTCTCTTCTCTTAGAAGGGGAGCGCTTAAGATATTATCAGCAAGTCCTCTCCAGCCCGCATGGACTAATGCAATCTTTTCACCTACAAATAAAATAGGTAAACAATCTGCCGTTTTAATGGCTAACGAAATATCCTTTAAAGCCTCTCTTGTGCTGATGATTCCATCTGCTTCAACAGAGCTTAGGTCAGACCCATTGAACTCAACAACTTTATTGGTATGCTTTTGGGTAACCTGAATCAGCTCAAGGTTGGGTTTATCACTATAAACCTCAAACTTTCCTGACTTATACTGCCTATTCCATAGCTTATTCACATTCCTTCCTTAATTGTTCTAAGCATGCCTGAAAAATCTCCGGAGGTTCTTGCTCGAAGAAGAGTTTTTCTTTCGTTATAGGGTGCACGAACCCCAAGACTTTTGCGTGTAATAGCGGGTGTTCGTAATCCTTTAAAATAGCTTTTATTTCATTAGAACAAAGTCGCTTTGCATCTCCCTCTCGGCCATAAACGGGGTCGTTTAAGATCGGAGCATTTAAGAGCTCTGACAAATGAACTCTAATTTGATGAGTTCTCCCTGTCTCAAGTGTGCACTCGACATGAGATAGATATTGAAAGTATTCTTTCACTTCAATATGAGTTTTAGCCGCTTTTCCTTGGGATGTCTTAGTCGTCATTTTTAAGCGGTTGTGAGAACTTCTTCCAATTAGGCTTTCCAAAGTTTCTTTCGGAGAAATCCTAGCACCCAAAGCTATCGCTTGATATTTTCTCTCGATGTCGTGGGTTGAAAATAAATTAACTAAGCCTTCATGGGCTGACTGAGTTTTGGCCGCTACCATGATCCCGCTCGTACCTTTATCTAGGCGATGAACAATTCCCGGTCGCAATTCATTCCCTATCCCTTTCAGGTCTTTGATATGAAAAAGAAGAGCATTAACTAAAGTTCCATCGTAATTGCCGGCAGCTGGGTGAACCCCCATCCCTGCAGGTTTGTTAATTACGATAAGGTGTTCATCTTCAAATAAAACATCAAGCGGGATGTCCTCTGCGATGATATCTACCGGATCAGGTTCTGGTGTCTGAAAATGAATGACCGTGCCTTCTGGAGGCATTTTTTTAAATTCTAATTTTGCATTTGGTGAGCTAAATAGGTCTTTTTCCCAAAATTTCTTAATTAGGTTTCTTGAAAACTCTGGGAATTTAGCCGCAAGATAGGCATCAAGTCTTTTGTACTGTGCTCTCTCCTCAGCTGAAACGGTAACTTCTTGCATAGCTTATACGGTTGGTTGGTTTTTCAATCGCTTTATATGATGAAGGTATGAAGTAGCAACCATTTCCGGATTTAATTTTAAGCATTTCGCATATTGGTAAACAAAACCTCGAGTATAAACTACCGCTGGTAGGTTTTCTACGTCATCTGCTTCTATATGTTTGATATAAGTTTTAGAGATCTTAGTCATGTCGGCCATTCTCTCAATAGAGACGCCTTTGTACTCTCTGATTCGAGATAAAAATTCTCCTGTAAACTCACTACAGTTTTCAATCTCTTGCTCAAATACTGGATCCTCTTCAAAGGTAAGACCGAATTTCTTTACTGCTTGAATTTTAGAAACCGCAGATTCTGTTCGGCTTGAGTGTTCCTGTTGATATCTGAACTCTTCTTTTCTCGCTTTTTCTTGAATAATTTCGTCGTGAAAATTGCGAGTGGATACCGAGCGATCAATTTCTTGTTTGACTGGTTTGTAATCAGGACGGCTAAGGTATTCCTCTTGAAATCCTTCAGGAGTATAGGACTGATTAAAGCCACGAGCCTTATCGTACTCTCGTCTTTTTTCGGCAATTCCTAGGATCGAGTAAGCCTCTTCAATCTGGTCAAGGATTTTATCACATTCTTCTTGTGACATAAGAGAGTATAGAGCTGTTGAGTCACCTGAATATGCATTCTTTGCTCTAACATAAGCATTATGAATTTCTTGAAGGGTTGCACTTGGATCCACTTCAAGTACTTCGTAATAGTTGTTTCTCTCTTCCATCATTATTTAATCCTAATCAATCTCAAGTAGTTTATGCACAATTCTGTCGAAATTATTAACCAGTCTAGAGTTTGGGAACTCCATTAAAAGAGGTCTTCTCTTCTTTACTGATTGCCATACAGACGAATCGTAGTCGAGGTAACCAATATAATTCATATCGATACCGAAATATCTTTTACAAACACTTTGAATTGAGAAACCGATATCTATATCTTGTTGGTTTCTAATTTGGTTTATTATAATTTGCGGTTTGAATTTGCTAATCTCTGCGCGAAGTTTCATACCCATCTCAGGATTGATCTCGCTTATACGTTTCACTAAGTCCACTGGGGTGCTTTGAGGAGTGTTAATTTTGGCGTTCATCGCTTGATTAATTAGCGGTTGAATATCAAGAAGCTCTTCAATCATCTTTAAACGTCTATGATAAACAGACTTTATGAAGCGGTATGTATTTTCAATAGAAGTTGGCTCAGGAAGAATAACTAGTATTCCTTTATCTGCACTAATAAAAAAATCAAGGGTGTTAAACGTTGTCCCTGCTCCTAAGTCTAGTAAAACGTAATCAGCATCTAAGCTTCCAAGCTTAGAGAGAATTTTGTTTTTGTGCATTTGTTTTAAGTTTGCAATCCCTAACTCATCTTGAGCACCGGAGATAATACTTAAATTTTTTACAGGTGTTTGAACAAGTAGGTCACTAAAGTTTGAAACTTTCTTCGAGATATAATCAGATAAAGTTTTCTCTGGAATAGGGATTCCCAAACAGGTGTGCATATTTGCTCCACCTAAGTCTAAGTCTACGGTGACGACTTTGTAGCCCATGAGGGCCAGGCATATAGAAGTGTTGGCCGTAACCAAACTTTTTCCGACTCCACCTTTTCCGCCACCAATGGCCCAAATCTTACAACGTCTTTGTTGGCCTAAAAGGGTATTATTGTCATTTAGTTGTTGTGATAAATTCATAGTATCTTTTCGTTATAGTACACTATATTATAGGAAGAAATTATACTATTGAAAGCTTTGAGATGAAAAACGAAATTAGTCTTGCGAAAAGATCAGAATTACATTTAATGCGAAGAGTATGGCACATCGTGGTAGGACTTTTAGGTTTGATTGCTTATTACTCTTTAGAATTGCCAATTTTGGTGTTTGCGCATTTCTCTATCGTGATTGCGATTTTAGGTTTTGTTGTAGACTTCCAAAGATTGAAAAGACCTGCGCTAAACCAAATGCTGGAGCGCCATTTTGGTCCTATCATGCGTAGGTCAGAGAAATTTAGTTTTTCTGGATTACCTTTCTACGCATTGGGAGTAGCCCTTTCGATTTATCTATACCAAGAAGAGATAGCCGTTTTGGCGATTTTATTTCTTATTTTTGCAGATCCTATTGCTAGTGTTTGTGGCGTTTTTTTAGGAAGGGACCGTTTGCTTCCCAATAAAACTCTGCAAGGGACCATCAGCGCCTTTGTTATCTGCTTTATTATTGTGATGAGTTATTTTGTTATTACCGGTAATCACTCAAAAAATATCATTATATTCGCATTCTTTAGCTCTATTGTAGGAGCACTCTCGGAGCTCGTAAGCGCGTTTAATATCGACGATAACCTCACTATTCCTGTTCTTTCGGGGGGAGCGATGGTGGTGTTAAACGTTTGGTTTCAAGTTCTATAGACTTAGGTGTTTTACCATTCAGAAACTGATTTAGTTGTCCCTTTATCGGAGTGTCGTTTTCCACAAAATTTTGATTCAGATAGCCTTTGATCTGCAATACTGCATAGGCCAGAGCAGCTAAAGTGAGTAGGTTAAATAGCAATTTGTAATTCTTCATAAACAGATTCTATATTCTTTATTTAAAAAGT
>CATLVA010000139.1 GCA_950060715.1 uncultured Oligoflexia bacterium
GATTCCAAACCCTCCGGTCCAGATCCTACATTAGTTGCTCAAGTAGCAGCTATTGTCAAAAAAGAAATTGAAGACGAAGCAAAAGGAAAAAAAGAGAGTGAGGTTAAACTTTCTGGAAAAAAAGAAAAAATTGATACTAAACCAAAAATGGAACAAAGGATGGGCAGAATGAATTTTAGAGAAGCAATTAGAAGGTCTGTTACTGGTACTCACCTAATAGAAGGATTTGAACAAGTTGTTCTTGGAATTCTGGAAGATGAAGCAATTAAAGGACCTCTGGGATATGAACCATTCTTTGAAAAAGGAAAATTGTTTGTAGAAAAAGGATCAGAAAAGAAGGCTGCAAAAATACTCAAACAATCTAAAGACATTAATAAAGTTCCTAAAATTGTAGGAGAAACATTAGAATTTCAAGTATTTGAGGATCTTGAAGATTTAGAAAACGTCCACGATGAGTTAGCGACAACTGAACAAGTTGATGTTGATGGTCGAAAAAAGCATCCAAGTGATTTTGTCTTATGGAAACCATCTAAACCAGGTGAACCATCATGGGATTCTCCTTGGGGGAAAGGACGTCCAGGCTGGCATATAGAATGTTCAGCTATGGTTAAGTCAATTCTTGGTGAAACGATAGATATTCACGGTGGTGGAATCGACCTGATTTTTCCTCACCATGAAAATGAAATAGCTCAGAGTGAAGGATGTAATTGTACCAACTATTGTAATTATTGGGTTCATAATGAATTTATAAATTTTGGTGCAGAAAAAATGAGTAAGTCTTTAGGTAATGTTATTACCGCTAGAAATTTTATGGAAACTTATCATCCTGAAATTTTGAAATATTTATTTCTATCGGCTCATTATAGAACACAGATGAGCATCACAGATGATAAGCTGATGCAGACAATTTCTGCTCTGACGCGAATTTATTCAGCTGTATTATTAGCTCAACAGACAATTGATATCGTCGAAGCTCCTGCTCAAGTTGATAAAGCCTTCGAGGCAAAACTAGAGGAACTCGATAAAAAAATCACTGAGTCTTTAAGTGATGATTTTAATACCGCTGAGATGATTTCATTTATTTTTGAGGGGGTAAGAGCATTCAATGCACTTGGCTTTGCAAATAAAGGAAAAAGAAATCCAATTCATAAAGGCTGTTCGGCTGCATTTGTTGAGTGGATGAAAAAATATGGAAGCATGAGTGCGCTATTTAATGATGAGCCGGCGAAAATTCTAGGTGAATTAGATGACGTTCTTATCAAGATGAAAAATATTGATCGAGCTCAGGTGGAAGAATTGATCGCTCAAAGAACAAAGGCCCGAGAAGACAAAGACTGGGCCAAAGCAGATGAGATGAGAGATAAACTTGCTGCCATGGATATTGAACTTCTAGACGGTCAGGCAAAGGGCTGGAGAGTTCGCGTTAGTGATTAAAGTTCTTTTCGTATGCTTAGGTAATATTTGTCGCTCGCCAGCGGCTGAGGCCGTTTTTAAAAATATCGTTGATTCGAATTCTTATTCTATCGATTCAGCGGGCACAGATGGTTATCATTCAGGAGAGGCAGCGGACTCGAGAATGAGAGCTGCGGCGGCTAATAGAGGGATCGACATTACTAGTCGCTCACGTAAGCTTTTAGCAAGTGATCTTGAGAGCTTTGACTATATCATCACCATGGATGATTCGAATTATAGCAATACAGTAAGATTGAGTCCTAAACATCAAAATAAAGTGATGAAATTTGCTGATTTTTTAGATGGTGAGTTTAAAAAATTCGATAAAGTTCCAGATCCATACTATGGAGGATCTGAAGGTTTCGATTTGGTGTTAGACCTTTTAGAAAACGGCAGTAAGAATCTCTTAAAAGAAATCGAAACTAATAGGTAAAAAAATAGCGCTCTTAAGAGCGCTATATAATTTACGAACTAAAACTTACTGACTTACCTAATGATTTAGATTGGCGACCGTGGAAGCTTTGAAGCTCATTGCGTTCTGCTTCTTCCTTACAACCAATACACATCGTGCTTGTTGGTCTGGCCTTTAATCTGGTAAAAGAAATAGGGGAGCCACACTCCTCGCACATTCCATACTCTTCAGAATCCATTAAAACCAAAGTCTTCATTAATTTTTTTAAATAAAGAGTTTCTCTGGTGGCAAATCTTAATTCTGCATGACGAATAATGTCATCATTTGCAGAATCAACTTCATCTCTACCAGAGCTAGAGTCATTGGCCGCTTTATGACCTTGTTCTAGATTTAGTTTATTGTGGATCCTCTCTCTTTCGGCTCTAACCTGATCTTCTAATTCCTTGAGCTGCTTCTTGGTTAGATGACGATTCATTCTTGAACTCATCGTTACTCTCCTTAGTAAAATTCCTCCAAAATGTGTGTAGAGTAATTAAACCTAAGAGATTAACCTTCGGCAATTGCTGTAAGATTTTATTAGGGTATTCACATAAGTATCAAGAAACACTGACTTTGTTTGAACATATGTTAAGTTAGTATGTGTTTTTTGCAGTAAGAATTTAAAGATTCTTTTGCTTGAAGTCCTTTCTCGCAAAAGAAATTAGTGTGTGATTCTTAAGTAAATTTTAGGTAAATTCTTTGAAATAAAAAAGCTAAAAATGTGCCACTAAAAAAGTTTTTTTTCAAAATCATTTAATTATTAAGGATTTATGACTGCAAATGGCCTTGAATAATTTTTAAGATTATCTCATCATCTAAATAAATTTTTTGTTGAGAAAGATAGCTCTCGACTTCTTTAATTTTGCTCTCAAGCTCTGCAAGTTCGGATAAAAGCTTCATTGAGTTTTGGACAATCATTATGGCCTCCCAGTTTCTTTAATTATAAAGCATCTGTTCGGTATATCAAACAAAAATATGAGTAATAAAACCTTTAAAATATCAGGGTTTTTAAAGAAAGAACTAAAAGTAGCGCTAAAAGAATCCTCTTTTTAGTCTTCTTAGAAACTCGTCCATTTAGCTTGACCCCAAATCGACTAGAGATAAGTGAGCCAATACCGAGAAAGAGAACTACGGAAATATTCACATTTCCAAGTTGAAGAGAATTAAAGTGAGGTAGATATATTCCAGGGAGTATCGGTGGCGCTGCCGTGAGGTGAGCGATAAGACCAGCACCTGTTGCAAAAACCATAGCTATATTGGCATAGGGTGCTACCCGTTTAATTCGCAGCTTAGATATCTCCAAAAAGGCAGGAGTGAATATAATCCCTCCACCTAGTCCTGTTATTGAAGAGAGAAGGGAGCCAAGAAGACCTATAATCATTAATTGAATTATAGGCACATCTTCTTGATTGTTCTGCTCACTCTCTTTTGGTTTATGTAGGATTGATTTGGCCATAATGATAAGAAGAGTGAATCCAAAAATTTTTTTCACAATTCCAGGCTCTAAGGCAAAGACGATACTACTTCCGAGCATCCCACCCAAGAGACACATAATCGCCAAAGGGATAATTTTTTTCCAATGGGGAAGTAGACCCTCTAATGCATATTGAATCGAATTAAGTGAAGTGATGAAAAAGATACTGCCTAGACTAGTTGAGATGACTTCAACGGGAGTGGCATTTGGATAGAAAGAATACAGGACTGGAACAGCAATACTCCCACCACCAATTCCTAGGAAAGAACTTACAAAACCCAATGCAAGTGCCAAAAATGTTAAGGCCATGATTTCATTCATTTTATTATCATAGCTCTATAGTCAGGCATCGACAATAAAAGGTGAGATTTGCCTGTGACTTGTTTTCAATCCCCACAATTAGGGTACAATATAGAAGGAATTCGTAAGACATGAAAAAAGGAGTTTTTATGAAACTTAAACTGGCAATTGCAGCCCTTGCTGCGACTTTGAGCATGAGTTCTTTTGCAGGATTTATGATTGAGCCTTACGCTGGGTTTGGAACTTATGCGACAACTTTAGATGCAGCTGCATTTGAAGATGCGGAAGCTTCAGGCGAAACTTACACATCTGTAGGTGCTAGAGCAGGTTATTCTCTTCTGCTTTTCTCTGGTGGTCTTGATCTTGAAATGATGGCAACAGGTGATGGAAATATCAACAACACTGCTTTTTGGGTTGGAGTAGATCTTCCAGTTCTTCTTCGCTTTTATGGAAAGTATATTTTCAGCTCTTCATTTGATTACGATAATGATGATGCTTCAAGCGTTGATTTAGAATTTGATAGTGGTTATGCGGTTGGTGTTGGTTTTACGGGACTACCATTTGTAGTTATTAACCTAGAAGTTTCAGCTCTTAATTATACTTTTGAAAACCCACTTAATACTTCGCAAGACGTAGATTTTGGTGTGGCAGCGACTGCACTTACAGTTTCTCTACCTCTACCGTAACTTAAGGAGTTAAAATGAGAAAAGGAATTCTCATCATATTGGCGATGATCACGATGATCTACTACGCTGATAAAGCAAACGCAGCATTCTTACTTGAGCCTTATGTTGGATCTCAGATCGCTTCTACTTACGATATCGATGGGGGAGCTGACGGTGATATTTCAGGGACAGTTATTGGTGCAAAAATCGGTTTTACTCAAATGGGGTTTAATTTCGGATTGAACGGTCAACGTGCTTCTTGGAATTTAGATCCCGAGACAGGTAGCGATTCGGACTATACTTTTACAAGACTTGGAGCTTTTGTTGGTTACGATACGATGTTAGGTATCAGGCTTTGGGGAGAGTATATTTTTAGTTTTGAAGGGGTGAATGATGATGACTCAGATTCAAAACTAACGGAAGGATCAGGAACTTGTTTTGGTGTTGGATATAAGGTTATTCCATTTTTAAGTTTAAACTTTGAAATAAATAATCTTGCAACCTCTAAAGCAGAGACTTCTGTTTTGGAGTATGACTCTGATAGAGCATATACAAGTTATGTATTGAGTGTGTCTCTTCCATTTTCAATTTAATAAATAATGGAGTGTGGGGTGTAATGACCTCACACTTTTTCTTATGTTTCACCTCGCAATACCTACACATGATTTAAACTTGGCAAAAGAGTTCTTTGGTGATGGACTTGGTCTCGTTATTGGCCGAGAACAAAATAGCTATGTGATAGTTAATTTTTTTGGTCACCAAGTCGTTTGTCACCTGGCCCCAGATGAAATTGAGTCAAACCCAAAAATGTATCCAAGGCATTTTGGACTCATCGTAATTCAAGAACAAAAGTATGAAGAGCTACTAATGAGTGCTAGGGAAAAAAAATTGAATTTTTTTAAACATGATTTTAAACGATTTCAGGGCAAAGAATCTGAACACCGCTCTTTTTTTCTTCTCGATCCCTCGAATAACCTAATTGAGTTCAAGTGGTATAAAAAGCAATCGGCGATATTTTAAAA
>CATLVA010000140.1 GCA_950060715.1 uncultured Oligoflexia bacterium
ATCACAGTCTTCAACAACATCATGAAGAAGCCCACCAATAATGGACTGCATATCCATTTTGAGTTTAATCAAAGTAGCTGCAACATTCATTGGATGAATTATATAAGGCTCACCAGAACTTCTTTTTTGAGGACGGTGGTGCCTCTCAGCGAAATGGTAGGCTTTAACAAATAAATCGAGGTCTTCATCCGGCATGGCGGACTTCACACGGCGACTGAGCTCCTCAATCGTTAAATCTCCTTCGTGTGAAAAATCTAGGCTAGAAAAAATAACTATCTCCCTTCAATTATGCCGACCACTATTTCTTTTAAGGCCTGGTACGCTTTTTCTATATCGTCATTTACTATATTATAATCGAAATCATTTTTTCGCGCTAACTCTCTTTTTGCATTATGGAGTCGAATCTCAATTACGCCTGTAGAGTCTGTGTTTCTATTGCGAAGCCTCACCTCTAGTTCTTCGACACTTGGAGGCTCAATAAAGATAATCTTTGCCTTGTCTCCGTAGAGATACTTCATGGAATCACAACCTTGAACGTCCAAGTCAAATAGAAGGTTATCCCCTTCGGCTAATCCCTGATCTACAATCGATTTTCTTGTTCCATAATAATTATTATGAACAGCTGCCCATTCAATAAACTCATTAGCTTCAATATAGTTTTCAAAACTATCTCTATCAATGAAGTGATAATCAACGCCATCAACTTCCCCCTCTCTCATAGGTCTGGTTGTACAAGAAACCGACCATTTTAGGCTCGGAACTTCTTTTTTCAACCTATTCAAAAGAGTCGACTTCCCAGTTCCAGAAGGGGCAACTATAACAATGATTTTTCCTTCATTCATACTAGCCTACTGCAGGTTAAGGGCCTGCTCCCTAATCTTTTCAAGTTGAACTTTCATTTGAACGACACATTCAGAAATATTTTGATGACCTGATTTTGAACCTATCGTATTAGTT
The DNA here is from genome assembly GCA_950060715.1 of uncultured Oligoflexia bacterium. The sequence goes on from CATLVA010000140.1 coordinate 958, forward strand.
TCGCGGTTTAATTCTTGAACAAGGAAGTCTATTTGTCTTCCAACGTCTCCGGCTGAACTTAGAATTTTATCTAATTTTTTAAGGTGAATTTCAATTCGATTTAACTCTTCATCAATATCAAGCTTTTCAAGATAGTAAATTACTTCTTGTAAAAAACGAGGTTCATCAACTTGGATATTATCCAAAGTATCAAAACGCTTTACCAGTTTTTCTTTTACCTGTTCTTGATAATCATTTTTTTGAACTTTAACTTTTTCGAGAAACTCTCCATAAATAACTCTATGCTCTTTAAGTTTTTCGATTAGTTTAGCTCCCTCTTCTGCTCGACTTACAACTAAATTATCTAAAGCGCCATCAAAGTTAGCAAGCAATAGCTCTCGAAGTTCTTCATCTCTATTACCATCTTCTGAGTAAAAGTCTCCTCTTAAAAATTCAGTTGGCTGAATATGTAGAGGTACGCTTTGTTTATCTGCAATGGTCTTAATTTTTTGCAAGTAAGCATTCACTTTTTCGATATCTAAATCAGCTACATCTTTTTGCTCAGCCGATTTTTTATAATTGACGTAAATATCAAAACTACCTCGAGAAAATTTCGCTTCGAGTTTTTTCTTCAGCTCTATTTCGATAGCATTAAAAACACTACCCATCTTAAAACGAAAATCTTTATATCGATTGTTCACTGTTTTAAGTTCGATCGTTAAAGAATAATTGTCATTCTCGGCTTCAGTTCTGCCAAAGCCAGTCATAGATTGAATCATTATGCTTCACCTTCAATAATTGTGATATTTCCCATATCTCTAAATTTTTTAAATCTGTTTTCCAGAAGTTTATCTTCGGCTAGCTTCTCAAGTTCTTTTAGATCTTTTAAAACCTGCTTTTTAAGATTATCTGCTGTCGCTTCAAAATCCCTATGGGCTCCACCTGTAGGCTCTTTAATTATTGAATCAATAATCTGTAATTCCTTTGCCTTTAATGGATCAAGCTTTAAAGAGTTTGCCGCTTGCTCAGCTCTTTTTGGATCAGACCATAAAATAGAGGCACAAGACTCTGGAGAAATAACTGAATAAACAGAGTACTCCAGCATATGGACTCTATCTGCAATAGCAATTCCTAATGCTCCTCCAGATCCACCTTCACCAATAACAACGGCTACGATAGGAACCTTTATATCAAACATTTCTTGGATATTTTCTGCGATAGCCTGCGCTTGCCCGCGCTCTTCAGCTCCTATCCCAGGGTAAGCACCCGGAGTATCCACAAGGCAAAGAACTGGAATATTAAACTGCTCTGCAAGCCTCATCAACCTAAGTGCTTTTCTATATCCCTCAGGCCTTGCCATTCCAAAATTATGTTTAATTTTATCTTGAGTTTTTCTACCTTTTTCAATTCCAACGACAGCAACCTTCTTTCCGTCTAAATATCCAAAGCCAGCTACCATTGCTGGATCTTCACTGAATCTTCTATCTCCATGAATCTCATGAAAATTTTCAAGAATATGGTTTATATAATCTAGAGTATGAGGACGTTTTGGATGACGTGAAAGTTGAACTCGCTCCCAAGGAGTTAAGTTGTCATAGATTTCTTTGAGAAGATCATCGACTTTATTTTGAAGAGCACTAATTTCTTTATTAATATCAAGACCAGATCTAGAGTTTGCTTCTTTAAGTTCTTTAATCTGGTTTTCTAGTTCGTGAACCGGTTTTTCGAAATCAAGAGTGTATTCCATAAGTGTATCCTATTAAAATTAAATATAAGTAGGAATTTACACTCTTTTGACTGGTTTGATAACCTATCTTTGTTCAGTTTCCCATCCCGCAACTTCACCATTTTCAAAATAAATCATGCGCTTAGTCGATCCATGTGAGTATATCCAGCGCTCATTTTGTTCAGAAGGGTCTCCAGCAAACTCTCTAAACATCGGCTGCCCCCATGAACTACTAATATCGTTTTTCTTCATACCAAGACTTATATTCGAAGGAGCAGATGCTCTTACGGCATAACCATTTGAAATTGAAGGGTTTTTACCACTTAATCCACGAGATTGGAGATAGGATCTTTTCGATCTAGGGTCTAGTCGTAAAAAATAGATCCTTTCACTGAGTGAGCCTAACTCATCACGGTAACGTAGATAGCTATTATACTCTTGATCATTAAGCTGATTTTCGAGGTAATACAATTCTCGTTTGAGGCTTTGCTGATAGATCACCTCTTCTCTCGTTCTCGCCGTTGCAGGCGTTCTTGAGTTGATTTCACTCCAACTTCTATGGTCTCGTCCATCATCGCCGGCCACCACCATAAAGTCTCTATTGGCCATAAAAGCAGGTTCTTCCATGTATTGTAATTCCCCATAGCCCATTTCTCGCGCGAAATCTCTACGCTCGAACATACTACAACTACTTAAAATTATTAGGGTAAAAACTGAAATTAGGTACTTCATAGCTCCTCCATCCTGGCCTAGCACTCACCTACCTATCGAATACGTCTGGTCTAAAGCTTAGTATCTAAGGGTAAATAGGAAATTTTGACCACAAACCGACTAAAAAGCTAAAGTACTCGACTTAGTTATCCGATAAAATAAGTAGGAAATTATTATGTTGGATAAATTATTGAAGAGAAATTGAATTGGGTGCTGAGTCAGCTATTACAGTTTGTCCGCAAACTCATCATCAAAATTGTACCGACACCAATCCAAACGGTTTGGCTTAAGTTTATACGCCATATAAACGAGGTCACTCATAACACAAGAGCCGTTGTTAACAGCTTCTTTGTAAACTCTGCCCTATTTATTTCTGAAAAATTTGTGGACCTCAAGTTAAAAAGAAAAGAGTTTGCAGGTAAGGTAGATGAAACGAAAAAAATCGGTGATCGAATTAAAGCTTTTTTTATGGGAACTCCCGTTGCCACAACTAAAAAGTTTTTAAACGATCAAAAAGTTGCAATAAGAATATTTATTAAGAATCACTTCAACCAAGAAAAATTCGATAAATTTGCTCCAAGATTTTTAGTCGTGAGTTTATTAGGTCTAGGTATTTTTAGCGTCGTAAAAGTGTCTCATAATATTTATCGTCAAGAAAATCCCTACAGAAAGCCGGCAAGTATTCAAGTGTATGATGAAAAGCCTAAGTATCATTTTTTTCAACAACAAACAGTTAAAATTCAAAATATCAAAGTTCCGCTGCAGGCGACAAGAGTTGGTAAGATGGACAGTCTTACTATCGATTTTAGCGTAAGAACTTCTACCCGTTTTGCCAGTTATTTTATCAGTGAAAATGAACATAAGTTGAAAGACTACTTCTTTACCGCAGTTGAACCAATCGTTTCAGATTTTGCATTGGATGAAGACGGCAAAGAAGTACTTAAGGAAAAGATTCAAAAAGAAATACAACGTTTTCTCGACAAAGAGAAAGTGCGTGGTGAAGTTCTTGAAGTTCACCTTCTCTACGTGATCGGCTCATAAAAACTATCAAACGACTTTATTGAATTACGCAAGCTTCGACTTGAGATTCCAAGTACAGCTGCAGACCGAGAAATATTTTTGTCCATCTCGAAGTAGATCTTTTTCATATAGGCAATTTTCACTTGGTGAAGTGTTGGCTTTACTTCAGTGTTTTCGAATGACTCCAGTTCCGAACTCTGCTCAATTAAAACCTCATCCATCTCATCGAAGTCTAAAAAACCTCTTTTGCTCATTACTCGTTTTGTTTCGAGATGACCTTGCAGTTGACGATAATTTCCAGGCCATGGCAGAGTTTTGTAAAAGTCTATTAGTCGTTGTGAAATCTTGATATGCTTTTCCAAAGCATATTCTTCGCAAAAAGACTCTATCCTTTCCGTGTCATCTCTTAATGATTTAATTTGAAAACTTGCGCCAGCATTAAGTCGGTAGAAAAAGTCTTGCCTCATCTCTTTATTTTTCACAACATCGATAAGCTTTCTCCCCGAGGCAAAAATGAGCCTCACATTTAAGGAGATTGAGCTCGTACTGCCAACCGGAGTGATAATCTGGTTATCGAGAAAGACTAGTAGTTTTGTTTGAATCTCTAGAGGAAGAGAATCTATTTCATCCAGAAACAAAGTACCACCGTCAGCTTCCTCCAGCATTCCCGATTTTTGGGTTTCGGCTCCGGTGAAAGCTCCTTTGACGTGACCGAACAATTGGCTTTTAACAAGATTCAAATCCGCTCCCCGAAATTCTCCGCACACCACATGCTGAAAACTATTTTCCGGTTTCCCGCTCATTTCTTGAAATTGCCGGGCGAGTGTGGTTTTTCCGGTTCCGGTTTCACCCAAAAGCAAAACGGGGTGTCCCATTCCCTGCGCTAATATTGTCAATTCCCGAAGAATCTTTTGCATAGCCGAAGAATGAAAGATGATCTCAT
>CATLVA010000141.1 GCA_950060715.1 uncultured Oligoflexia bacterium
AGAATTCAAAAATAGCTCCTTCACTCTATTTTAGGCCCAAACCAGATTTTTTACACCTTTCATTTTTCTGTTTGACATACCAAACATTTGTATTAACATAAAAACAACTCAAAGGAAAATAAATGAAACTACTTACTCTCCTATTTTTAATGAGCAGTTATTCCTTCGCAGAAGTTAAACTTCGCGATATCGGAGTCATTGGGCTTATGTCACATGACCTATTTACTTGGGACAAGAGTTCTGAAGTTAACCTAGAAAATGGACGCTTAGACCTTAGCACTATTTTTGACTATGAAAATGGAAATCGTTGGCAAAAAGGCGGCAATCCAAAAAATGCAGAAAATGCACCTGTATGGTCTATCACAAAAAGACTAGTGGACTTATATGCAGACCAGTTAAAAATAAAGGATGCAAACTCAGCTAGAAAATTTACAGTTAAGTATTTTCACAAAATGGTATTTGAAAGTTATTTCCGATTAACAGGAGTCCGAATTCCAAAATTGGCGATTAATTCACCCGTGACTAATACCGAGCAAGCAGTATTCAGGGCCATGCACGATATTCTTCCGGGTAAGGCTAAATTTATAAGAGGAAAGCTATTTCCTTTGAAAGAATTCAAACTTACTAATTTTCTGTTCGCCAAACTTTATTTAAATGCGGCGGAACTTGATCAAACAATTAAATACTTCGATGGAGAATATGATCCTGAATACCTCGCTATTACAATTCCATTTTCCCGAAAGAAGGTGAACCTCAAGGAGGTGGACGGTGACTTCATCGCCAAACATTCACCTTATCTTCAAGAAAATATGTTGGCTGAACTTAAAAGAGTCGGCACAGCTGAAATTAATATCAATGAAGCATATTTTATAGAACATGCTCAAAGCCTACTTGCTAAAGCGATCTGCTCTAAAGAAAACCAATGGATCGAATCAAGTATTAAATGCCATTAACTATATTGTTCTCGCTCCTAGGTGGTAACAATATTTTCCTTCAACCTAAGGCCAGTTTTTCGAAACTGGTCTTTTTTTTTAATTTTTATTAAGATATCCATATGAAAATTCTATCTCTACTTTTTTTACTTCCCTTAATTAGCTGCGGTCAAAAACAATCGTTAGAGTTTTACTCGCTCAAAAAATCGGACTTTGCTCCAATTATCAATAACTCTAGAGCTCCTCAAAAACCAGACCTGGCCCAAGTCAAAACAATTCTAAACCGAGACTATCCAATTGAGATTGCTCTTTTTGAAGATGGTACTTGGTACTATGACTTACCTAACCTAGATGATGGTTTTGGAACATGGGAATTTAAAAACGGAAAGATTAAGCTTGAAGCTAGTCGCGATATCTTCGATATGGAAATAGATGTCGTAGGCCTTGATAAAGACGCTAAAGATATTGGAATCTATTTTATGGATCGTTTTGGCTACAAAACGCTAAAGGTTGAGCAAATTAAAGCTAATAAGTAGTTTTGTGACATACGGATATAAAAAAGGAATAACTTCAATCGCAATCAAAATGATAATGACTATCTCCATATAATGACTGCGTTTGGTGTGAAGTTCTCCCATATACATTTGCGAGATATCAAATAAATTCCTCAACTTTTGATCTACTAAAATTTGCCATTGAGGAACCTGTAAACGCTTTAAAGCGATACGATACAATCTTGCAAAATAAACATCACCAATGATTTTTAGAGAGTTCTCTATTCTTTCTACGACTTCACTCGTTTCGATATAAAGCGAACTCGCATCTTTAGAGAGGACTTCTACTCTCCGGTTAAAAATCGAAGGTTTCTTCGTTATTACCTGTCGATAGAGACCTGAAAGCTTAGAATCCAACAGAGTATCATAATAACGTAGCTCTAATAGTTGAACATTCGCAAGTTCTAGAACATCGCAAATATCATCGACGTCTTCTTTGGCATAGACAAATCCACTATCCCAGTCAACTACGACTAAATCGTTAGTGGAATAACTAAGAGCCGAGGCTTTTACAGGTTCGATCATGGCTTCACTTAATACCATCTGACTTTCAAAACCTATAAAGTGAAAAACAAAATTTTCATCAGTCCAAAAGTCTAATTTCTGATTTTCAGTATTGGCAACAAATATACTATAGTCCTCATACTGATCCCAGAGCTCAGGTTTAACAATTCCTTTTCCGAGTAATTTTATGAGTTGGACAACACGTAATTTCCCCAACTCATCCAAAGCAGGCTCTAAACTCCATTCTTTCATCCATTGCACGAGGCCTGATTTTTCAATTTCAGCAGGAGTATCTATTCTAAATTCTAGCGAAGCAGCACCATAATTCCAAAGCTTTCCCATTAAAAGAATTTTAGTATCATTAACTGTTATTTCCCCCAAATTAATTACCAGCGGTGGATCTGAAAACAAAAAATTTTTCGTCTGTTTTTTTAAATTAAATGGATTTGTTGGACCTACGACACTTAGTTTTTGATAAGCTTCTTTCAAGTTAATTTCATAACCTAAGTCATAGATTCTATAAACGCGTAAACTACCCAGAGTATTGGACATAAGAGTCGCTCCCTAAGCTAGATATTAGCACATATTTTATAAAAACTTACCAATAAAAATAATCCCAACAAAAGAAAAACATTCCCGAAAGAGTGATAACTAAATTCAAAACCATTGGCACTCGCCCAAAAATCACACCAACTTCGAAAAAGATAATAATTGATAAGGCAATATAGGGAATCAACCACAAATTAATGAAGCTATTAAAATACAACTCACCTTTATGTGACTTTAGAATTGATAACTTTTTGCCTCGTCCCTTTTCGCAAGCGACCTTATCGGAATACCCTATCGGTCCCCCCACGACATAACGGTCTTGATACTTTCCAACTCTCACATAGGTGGCAAAGGATTCTCCCCTAAAGTCAGAAAACTTTCTTACCTGGGTCTTCGTTTCACAGCCCACTAATTCTGCCTCTGCTCTCTCTCCGGTAAAAATGAGTTTAAGAGAGTCGGAAAACCCCACTAAAAAGGATAGAAATAAAACTAACGAGATTAAATGAGCGCCTATATTTTTCAATTCTACTCCATGATAAATCTGAAATTTTCTCGAACGCCGATAATATCTTTTTCTAAGTCTCCGTAGTTACTCGAATGAAAAATAAAATGGGCCTTTTCCTGACTAACTCCATCACGAACTGAAAACGTCTGTCCTACTTTTCCCTTTATTCTTTGAAGTTTGATTGTTGGGACAGTTTCTAGATACGCTTGCCCCTCAATCTCCATACACTTTCCCGCTCCGGGATGTAAAATCATAGCTGCTGAGAATTCTCTTTTTTCTTTCTCAATATTCAGCTCCTTTCCCAAGTGGATGTCTAAATACATTTGCCATGGATCTACTCCAAAGGATAACTCTATTAAATCCATAATATACCCACCGGGAGGTCGAAGAGCGATCTCCCCGAATAAGATTCCATTATCAGTTAAATAAACTTCCAAATGAGTTAGTCCGTTCTTAATACCAATTGCATCCAAAACTTTTTTATTTAAATCAATGGCCTGAGATACTAATTCTGATTCGTAATGACTTGGAACTATATTTACAACGCCTTTTTCAAAATACTGAGTGGTAGACTGAAACTTTATTTCACCGTTTTGAACAAAGCTCTCTACGCTCATTTCTTTGCCAATGATAAAACCTTCGAAAAGAATATCTGATCTCATCTCCCATTCGGCTGGGGCAATAAGTACTGTTTGACCTTTCCCCCCTGAATTATTCAGTTCTTTTGCAACTACCTTTTCACCTAAAACCTTATATACCTCACTCATGTGAGATACCTCATCACTTCCAAGAAACTTAGTCATAGGGATTGAAGCTTCAGTCAAAAGCCGTTTCATAAACAACTTATTCGAACAAGCATTAATGACCTGTTCTTGATAGGCCGGAAGTCCCAGGGCCACGCGTAATAAATTAGCTGAGACCACAGTTCCTTCGCCACTAGCAATAACTAATGAAACTCCTTCTAACTCTCGTTTAAATTTTGCAACAAAACTACTGGCTTCTTTCTCCGACTGTGGGAAGCTCCCATTGTACTCGACAAATTCTCCTTTCACCTCAAAGTTGAGCTTTTTAGTAGGTCCCAGGTAAACATATGGAATCCCTGAAGAATTGACGGTTTTTAGAAAACTTGAACGGGTGCCGAGAATACAAATTTTATGTTTCATACTTCAATGCTAAAGGATGAAAACCAATTTGAAAAGAAAGTCCACGCCGAGATGGGAGAGACAATAAAATGTAAAATTAGAAGTTTGCAGTAAATGTAATTCTTCATTGTTTTCAGCTTTACGAAAATCTGCTAGGAAAAATAGTTACATCTAACGACTCATGATTCTCCACTGAAGATAAAAGCGATTGAGTTCTTGTTCCACATCGGCAATTTGATCATTTTTTACTGGAAGCTTTATTAATACTGAAAACTCTTTGCCATCCTCAATGAGAACTTTTGTTCGAGGAGAAATATTTGGAACATTCAGCCCCTCTTTTTCACAGAATGAATAAATTGATTTCGTGGCCTGATCTAAATAACTTTCACAAATTTTAGAAGCCACCTCCCCTAAAGCTTGTTCAAATTCTTCGACCTTCGTTTCATCTGACATTTTGAATATAAACGACTTGATGGAATAACCGCGAAAATAGGATTCGTTTTTTAAAGTTTTTGATAGCATCAAACTATTAGGAATAGAAATTACGTCCCCTGTTGTTTGTTGGGAATGTTTTTCAGGACCTATTTCCAAAATTTTTGTAGAAAGCATTCCCTTTTCAATAACAAACCCTCTGATACTATCAACTTCAATACGTTGACCAACCTTAAAAATACTAGAGATATTAATTAATAATCCTCCAGTGAAACACATGATCATCTCTTTAAATGCAAGTACGATAGCTGCAGCCACAGCAAAAATGGAAACTAACACTCCTTGAATCTTAGCAAACCACAGAATAAGGATAGAAAGAAGGAACATCAGAAATAGAGTTTGGGAAACTCGTCTCTTGGCCTGTGCTTTTTCTTGTACATTAGCCTGGGAGCGATTAATTGTTCGAAAAATAAGTACTCTTACAATAGAGAATAAAACAAAAAGCCCCACCGAAAAGATGAGGCTCTTTGATATAGATTGGTCATTAATTAAATTAAGCAATTCATTCATAAGGAAATTCTACTCCTTATCTTGCGTATCGTCTCCATCATTTTCAGGTTTTTCTTCCTGTTGAGGTTTAACCTGAGGCTTCAATTCAAATTGGATTGGCACAGGCTTGAATGGCTCAATCTGAATAGGCTCTGGTTTTACTGGTT
>CATLVA010000142.1 GCA_950060715.1 uncultured Oligoflexia bacterium
AGCCCCTAAAAAGTTCTTCATCTCAAGACGGTAGCAACCTGGATGAATTTTAGAATAACCTTCAACTCCACATTTTTTTTGAAGCTCTTCTTGCATATCTGTTGCTAACTTCAAAGAAGAAGTCATTGTAACTACGAATTCTACAAACTCATTAATTTCAATTCGTCCGTCACCGTTAGATGAAGGGTGAAAAAGAGTTGAAATCAAAGTGATGGTTTCTGCCGTCGATTTTGTCCGACCTTCAATTATAAAACCTTCACCCACAAAGAATTCCGATAGGTCTTCCAATAAGACTTCCATCTGCTCTAAACTCATTACATAGTCACCAACAGCTGTTGAATCCTCTGAGCCGTAGGCTGCAAATGTTTTTTCACTTATGTACTCATAGAGAGCAACCTCGAACATACCTCTTGGGTTTCGTTGAAAACTATAGTCAAAGAGTGGAACATAATTTGATCCATGAAAGTACTTATAACCTCTAGAACTTAAGTCTTCAGATTTCGATTGAGATTTTGAGATTCGATTAAATAGCTCAGCAAAAGTTTTATCCATTGAATTGGACATTAATGGCGCTAGATTATTAAAATCATTTACGACTGGCATATCTGCATTTAAAAGTGACTCATTGAAATCATAGGCATTATATATAAATACGCCTTTGGCCACATTTTTATAGGCTACATCATAAATGAGAGTAAGAATCTCTTGAGCAGTGAAAGTCTCACTGTTTGATCCAAGAAAGACTTCCTTTACCTTTAAAATTGTCGACTTATATTTGAAGTACTTAGCGTACTCAGGCAAAAATTGTTGAACCAAATTTTTAATTTGGTTAAAGTTTACGATTGGCTCATTAGGATTATCTTTGAAATGAAACGAGTTATATACGGTCAACAAGTCCTCTTTCAATATTCTTAACACTTCAATATCTTCATCCGCTTTTGTTGCGACAGAAGGAAGGTTAACAAAATCGTAAGTTATTTTTCCTGCGTTACCCATTAAATCAATAAATCTAAAAAGCTCTTTCGAAGACAGATGAATTTGATCTCCTCCCATAAAAGCTTTTTTAATAAAAAGAACACTTTCAATATTTTTAACTAATTCTTGATTCTCTAAATTTCTAAACTTATCCACAAACTCAGCGACTTTAATCGCTCTATTGTTTGGAACAATATACTTATTTAGAACTTCTTTTAACTGCATTAGAGTCGAGTAAATGACTGACTTTCTATAATTATGCTCTTTAAAACTAACTGTCTCATCACTAGTGAAGTACTCATAAATTTTGTTGTCGACAACGAGTTTGTTAAATTGCTTTAGCACATCAACTAAGTTATCTACGTTCTTTTTAGAGATGTAGCCGACATCATCACCGAATAAAAGTGTGTTAATATCAAAGATCCCATCAAGTGCATCGAGTGTCACTTGATCAACATCTTCCATATTTGTTTTGATATAGTCTTCTAGACGCTCTTGCGACAAGAATCCTGGTCTATCAGTTTTAACAATTTCGATGAAAAATTTTAAGTTTGAACGAAGACAATTTAAATCACCTTCAATATTTTGGGTCATCACATTTGCAATTGATTCTGTATCGAGTTCACAAGTGGCAAATTGGTCGACTTCTTTTTCTTTAACTTTCTTTGAGTACATATCACCACATGAACTCAAAACTAATTGAGTCACTATCAGTGAAATCATCAAGAATGTGTTTTTCATAAATTTATCCTACAGCTAACTTTAAAATTTATATTTCAAAGAGCTATAGACAGAGTCGTTATTCTCGAATTTAGACCAGAATGACTCTTGTTTAGGATCAGTACCAATAATGTTAACGCCAAGACTTGCAATGACACTAGGACCGAAACTATAGCTCGTATTGAACATAGTTAAGCGATCTTCCGTGAGCATATCGAATTTGTAATCTAATCCGACGAATAACTTCCTTGTTAAATTTTTACTTAAAGCAACGTGAACGGCTTGATTCCATCTTGGTAAATCGACCAAAATGTCATTTTCCTTATCAAACTCACTAACACGCGCGATATAACCGACGTGACCCTTAAAGTCCCCATCGCTATAAAGAAATCCACCACTGAGGTATTCTTCTTTTTTCTTATTCGGTTTTAAACCTGTGTACTGGATAAACGGTTGAGAACCATCCGGTACATTATTTGGGTTAATACTAATTGCAGAACCATAAGCTTTTAGTTCATCCGAAAATTTAATTTCAATATTTCCACCAGCGATATTATGGTAATAAAACTGTGGTGTCGCTTCAACATTAATAGCCGATAGATCTGATTCAGCAACTACTTCAGCCGCAATTGAGATATTATTCTCAGGCTTTCTCATAAAAAATGCATTCATGGAAAACCAATTTTTTTCATAGCCTAATTTCAAACCTGCCGTGTACCTAAAAACAACATCAGCAATCTCAGGATAGTTAACGGTGTAATAGATTGGCACATCCTTACCTTCAAATTCCGTCGAAGAGGCAGGAACGTCACACCATGGGTTTTTACAACTTAAGCTTTTTTCTTCTTCATTAATTTCAATACTTGGGTTCATCTCTGGGACGTAAACCACTGATCCAAATAAGCTATAGCTGAATCCGTTTTTAAACTTCTGTTCCCAAAGGATTCCAGTTAAACCTTCTTGCCCAGGTTCGAAATAATCAAAATTCACACGATTATTTAATCTTCCAAGTCCCCAATTTTGATCTACATGTGACCAATCTAAAATTGTACGACCTAGAACTAAGCTTGTATTCGCTCGATTAAATTCAATTTTTGCTTCTTTGAGAGAGTACATCAGCTTCTGCTGATCATTAACTCTAGAACTAAGGTCAAAAACCTTAGAAGAGGAACCGTTATAAGATTTATAAGTTAAATTTAAGTCACCAAAATAGCGGTTTCCTACTACCTCACCTACATCTTCTACTAGTTCATTAGTTCTTATTCCAAAGTCACCGGTTAAAATAGACTCCTGCTCTTTAAGCTTAGAGCCAGGATTGAAGTTTGTAGACAAATTGTAATCAGCCTTAGCAAATTCGGTTACCCCGAAAACTAACGCAGAAGTGAATAGCAATTTTGTCGATTTTTTCATCATAATTTATTCAATCTTATCCTAAATATGTCCTGCCGACTTTTGGGCAAAGTTTTCTTAATATTAGCATTTTGAGCACGATAAAGGCTTAATACGGCCAAATCAGTGTAATTCTTTCCTGTTAAAAATCTAGACAAAAATTGGCCAAATATCCAAAATTATTAAAAGTCTTAACAAATGCTAAAAGGACAATAACACCGCATCATGTAAGAAACTAAAAGTTGTCGTCTTTGATAATACTTGAAAGAATGACTCCGCTAAATTGCAAGGAGAATACATATATGAAAATGCTAATCGCAGCCATGATGGTAGCAAATATCGCCTTCGCTTCTACTCCTCGTGTAGACGAAACAAGATTATTTGTGCAAATCAAAGACCAATTACCAAAACACGAATTAATTAAAAATGCTAAACACCTTTTTAAGAATTTTTACGTGCTTGAAACAACTAATGCTTCAAAACTAGCAAAAGCTATCGAAAGCCAAGTTGTTATGACTGAAAAAAACTACTATGCGGGTGGTTCTAAACTTCCAAGTCCTGAAGTTTCAAAAGAACTTCCAAGTTTAGAAAACTTCAATGCTTTCAATGATCCTCAGGTAGATAGAATTTGGAGTTTTAAGGATGGTTCAGAAAACGGTGTTTCTGTTAACAAATCTTATCTAGCTCCACTTAATATCGAGAAAGAAGAGATCATTGTTGCTGTTGTCGACACTGGTGTTGATTATAACCACGAAGACCTAAAAGGTAATATGTGGGTTAATGAAGGTGAGATTCCAGGTAACGGAATTGATGATGACAATAATGGATACATCGACGATGTTCACGGTATTGATACCCTAGATAGAGTTAATGGTGTTGCGACTGGTGACCCAATGGACACTCACTCTCATGGAACACATGTTTCAGGAACAATCGGTGCTGTTCAAAATAATGGTGTTGGTATTGCCGGGATCGCTTCAAGAGTTAAAATCATGGCGATCAGAACTGTACCAAATAGCAGTGATGAGACTGATGTAGATGTTGTAGAGTCTTTTTTATATGCAGCTAAGCATGGTGCTAAACTAATCAACTGTTCATTTGGAAAAACTCATAACGAAGGTGGAATGATTGTTAACGAAACAATCGATCACATCGGACAAACTTATGGAGTTCTAGTTGTTGCAGCAGCTGGAAACGAGTCATCTGATAATGATAGAAGCCCTAAGTACCCAGCATCTTTTGATTCAGACTTTCTATTAGTTGTAGCTTCAACTACTAGCGGTGGGAGCTTATCAAGTTTCTCAAACTACGGAAAAAGAACTGTTGATATTGCAGCTCCAGGTTCAAGTGTTTTCTCAACTGTTCCAGGAAACCGTTATAGCTCTATGTCTGGTACATCAATGGCAACTCCAACAACTGTTGGTGTAGCGGCTGAAGTCCTAAGTCACTTCCCTGAATTGAGCCCAATTGAGTTAAAGAAATCACTTATGGATTCAGTAACTCCAGTGGATAAATTTAAAGAGAAAATGATTTCTGGTGGACGAGTAGACCTATTCAATACACTTCAATCACAACTTTAATATTATGGCCGGGCTTAGTCCCGGCTTCTTTTTTCTTTAATTTTCAGCAATAATCTTTCTTCCAAACCTTCCATTAATACTTCTTCCTCATCGCTTATTTCGTGATCATAACCACAAACATGAAGAAATCCGTGAACAGTTAGATGAAGAAATTCCTCGATAAAACTCAAACTAAATTCATCAGCTTGTCGCTGGCAAACTTCCGAACAGACAATAATATCCCCTAGCTCTTCCTCTGGAAATTGAAACTCATACTCTCCAGCTCGAATATTATCTTGTCCAGGAAAGCTAAGAACGTCCGTCTCTTTGTTTTTTTGACGATACTCATTATTGATCTCTTTAATTTTTTGGGCATCGACTAGCATCAAGTTGAGATTTAGCTCACAAGGTAGCTGAGTTTTAATACTTAGTTCCTCCTTCAAAAAGGAAGTAAAAACATCTTTTAAATAATCGAGGGACTGCGGGTCTACTTTCCCGCTAGCTATTTCATCTTCAAAGTTAAGAACTAATTCAAAAGTTTTCGCATTCATCTGTTTTATCGTAATATAGGTTTAAAAGGAGTTCAAATGGATTATCCCCAACTAGAACGTGCTATATCAGTTATTGCAAAACTACGAGATCCAGAGGAGGGTTGCCCTTGGGATCTAAAG
>CATLVA010000143.1 GCA_950060715.1 uncultured Oligoflexia bacterium
AAGCCATACTTATCCTGATGCACCGGCTGCTAACGGGGTTTGTACTTTTAGAGTTGATTTCGATATCGCAACCTGTGGAGACATCATACCTCTAAAAGCAATCAATTACTTGTTTGAAGTATTTGAGTGTGATGTGGTTTATATTGATTATGTTGTCCGAGGATATACTCGTCTGGCGAATGGGAAAAAGATCTATAACGATCAGTACTTCAATTCTATTCAAGATTTTATTGATCCAAAAGTGATGGAGCAATACGAGTATCACTCTGATTTGAACATGCCACGAGATAATATTTGGCAAACAAAAATGATGATTAAGGATATGGGGGCTCAGCATTTTGTTTTTGAAGAAGCTGATGCAAATCACCCTGAAATTGATGCTAAAATGAGAATCCTTCGCGAGGAAATGAAAGAAGTTTATCATTTATATTAATCTCATACCAAGAAAGGCTAAATGGGAAAAGAAGTTGAAAATTTAGGCTATTCCAAAGAAGAAGTTGCTGAGTTCAGAAAACGCTTAGAGGAAGAAACAGAGTTAGTACGTTCGTGGTTCGAATCAAACGCATTTGTTCATGATGAACAAAAAACTGGTATAGAGTTAGAAGCATGGCTAATAAATGAGAATATGCTTCCTGACCCGTTCAATGATGTTTTTCTTGAAGAGCTTAATAATGAGCAAGTTGTTCCTGAAATTGCAAAATTTAATTTCGAACTTAATTCCACTCCCTATAAATTAAAAGGAAAAACTCTAAGTAAATTAGAGGCGGAACTTACGACTCTTTGGAAGAGTTGTGAGAAAAAAGCACAAGAACATGACAAGCATGCTCTTTTGATAGGGACACTTCCGACCCTTAGACCACATATGCTTGAGCTCGAATACCTTTCAAAACAGAATCGTTACTCAGTAATGAATGAGCAAGTAATGAAGCTCAGAGAAGGGAAGCCTCTTTATATTAGGCTTGAGGGAAAAGACAACTTATATATGTACATGGACAGTGTTATTGCTGAGTGTGCAGCAACCAGTCTTCAAATACATCTGAGTATAGATCAAAAATGTGCCAAGCGATTTTATAACGCTTCCATATTAGCAGCTCCCTATTTAATTGCTCTTTCAGCTAATTCTCCATATTTCTTTGGAAAGGAATTATGGGATGAATCCCGCATTGCGATTTTCGAGCAATCAGTCGATTTAGAGGCAAAAGGGCGCGATGGAAAATCAGTTAAAAGAGTAACACTTGGTAATGGTTATATAAAAGAATCTCTTTTTGAGCTGTATGAAGAAAACACATATGATTATCCCATTTTACTGGCTGAATTAGATAAAGAATATGATGTTAACAAATTACAGCATATGCAGCTTCATAATGGAACTATTTGGAGATGGAATAGGCCGATTATTAGTGTTGATAAAAAGGGAGTTCCTCACTTGCGAATTGAACAAAGAGTTCCAAGTGCCGGACCAACAATCGTCGATTCAATTGCTAATGCAGCTTTTGCGATAGGACTAGTTGATTATTTAGCAAAACTAGAAGTTGCCCCAGAAGACAATGTTTCGTTTGATGAGGCAATTCATAATTTTTATAAAGCTTCACGACAAAGTTTCTTTTGTAAGGTGAGGTGGATTGATGGAAAGCTTCACGATATGCGTGAGCTTTTACTTTACGAAATTTTCCCACATGTTAAACAGGCCCTTTTAAAAAGAGGACTTGATGCAGAGGATGTTGAGTATTATATGGATCAGGTGATCTATCCTAGACTTCAAAAAGGAGTCAACGGAACTATCTGGCAGAAAGCTTTTATTCATATGAATGGAAAACGCTTTCAAGAGTTGTTAGAAACATATATTCAAAATCAATACAGTGGGAAGCCAGTACATTCTTGGGAGTTATAATTGGTTTTAAATATTTTAAGTAAATTGCCTGAGGGATTCTTTGAAACCCCAGTTACTGGTCTTCATGAACTATTAGGAGGGCCAACTCTTATTCATTTGAAAACAGAAAACCCTGCGAAACCTCTCTACCTTTCAACTCTGTTACATGGAAATGAAACTTCGAGCCACAGTGTTTTATTAAGGTTTCTAAAAAACAATACGCCTCTAAAGCGTGACCTTATCATATTTATTGGAAACACTTTGGGTGCCTCTAAAGGTATGAGACATCTTCCTGGGCAAGTTGATTATAACCGTATTTGGGAAGAGGGAAACCTTCCTGAGCATGGACTTGCCAAGCAGGTTATCGAGTACGCACAAGCAAATGAACCTTTTGCAAGTATTGATCTACATAATAATACTGGTAAAAATCCATTTTATGGATGCATTAATAAGCTAGATGAAGAATTTAAAAATTTGGCGAGTCATTTCGGTGAACACACTGTTTATTTTACTGAACCTCATAATGTTCAGTCCATGGCATTCTCCAAAATCTGCCCAAGCGTTACTGTCGAAGCAGGACTTCCGGGGGAAGAAGCTGGGATTGAACAGGCGTTAAAATTTGTCGAAACGATTTATCATTTTGAAACAATAGAGCACCATCCGACACGGCAAAAAAACTTAGTGTATCACACCTTGGCAAGATTTAAGGTTCATCACGATGCCAAAGTCGATTTTGAAGATTCGCCATTCACAGGATCGGATCTTTCTTTTGATTCTAATTTAGATAGTCGAAATTTTGAAGTAGTAAAGAAAGGAACTCGAATAGGGTTTGCGAAAAATTTAGATCATTTAATCGTTGAGAATAATCGCGGAGAGATTATTACGGATCAATTTATTAAAATCGAAGACAACAAAATAATCATGACTAGAACCTTTATTCCTTCAATGTTTACTAAAGATATTTATGTGATGAAAGAGGATTGTCTTGGTTATTTGATGGAAGTTATGATCGCTCTAAAACAGCAGTAATGCAAAGATTTCTTGGCGACAGCTTTCTATCGAAAACCTCTTCTAGTTTTACGTTGTAACCCTGTTCTTTTAGATAAAGGCATCTATCGAGATTTATAAAGACTTCAAGAAGACGACTAAGGTGAGACCGTATTATTCCAAAGCATAGGTACTCTCTGTATTCATCTTTTTTTGAAGTGAAAAAATCTGTTAAAAATTCCGGGGTGAATTTTTTAGTTTCAGGTAAATATTTATAACAGTATTCATGGAAGGCTCCTTCGTAATCTGCCTTACTCGCATTTCCAAGAGTAACAAAACCACCGTCCATATGTTCAAACATCAAAAAATGCAGAGTGTAGCGAAACCGTTTTACTTTTTCCCTCTGTTGAAACTCTTTCAAAGTCATTGTCTTGTATGACTTTGCGGCCATGGTAAGAGCATGGTTTGAAACCTTTAGGTTTGTTTGCTTCGACATCGGAAATTGTGACAATTTGTGAAAGCAGCAACCATAACTTACAATTTTTTTGAACTTGTGATGAATTCCATATTCAATTATGTCACATGATAAATCACCGCAAGCGTGCAGGCCGATTAGGGTGTCAGAGGGATTTCCAAATAGATCTGCATGGCGATGAAATTTCAAGGTCTCAAACTGAAGGCGGTCTAATATTTTTGCATGCTTTTTTTTACCTATGCTTTGGATATCTGAGTCCATATCAATACAAATACTGGTTTTATCATTTCCTTCAAGCAGTACACCTGATAAGTGAGCAGCTCCACTTCCGATATCCACAAAGCTTTGGTCTTCTTCAAGTTGCCCCTGAAGGATTTCAATCTCGTGGCGTTTTTTTAACGTCATTTTTTTTAAATGCTCTTTAGGTATTTGCTGAGGTCGGTACTCCGCTTGATCAAGTTTAAGTAGTGAGCTGATCTTATCAAGCATAAGCCTGTAGTCATCAGGTAAGTTGAGTTCTTGAAATTGTAGGTTTTCTAGTTGGATCAACTCTTCGTCAGTAAAGGTTGCAATACTTTTTCCCCATTCATGGTAGGGAGCCGAGAGGTTAGGATAACGCTGTAGAACCTCTTTATCTAAAAGGTATTGATGGTCCAATAATAAATTTTCGATCGCCTCAAAACGCTTTTCAAGCTTCATGAGGAGAGTATATAATGTATCGATGAATATTGCTATTTGGGGTTTAGGTGTTTCTGGTATTTCTGCTCTTCGCTATTTAAGTCGAAATACCTCTCATCAGTTATATGCTATAAATCAAGGTTCTGTTGATTCATGGGCACAAAAACGGGAAGTCACGCAGTTTATTTCCGAGAATAATTGTTTCGATCAAGCCGATATAAGTAAAGATCTACATTTGGATCTAATAATCCTTTCTCCTGGAATAGATCCTGAAATACCAGAACTAAGGCCATTTAATCAGGTTGAAAAAATTTGTGAAGTGGAACTGGCCTTTAGAGAAAGTAAGAGAAATCTACCTATCATAGCAGTGACCGGAACTAACGGAAAAACGACCACAGTAACTTTGATCAGTGAAGCATTGAAACTTGCAGGAAAGCGTGTTTTTTTGGGGGGAAATATCGGTACTCCCTTTTGTGATTTTGTTGAAGATGAAGTGCAATATGATGTGGTTGTTTTGGAGCTTTCAAGTTTTCAGTTAGAACTTTTGGATTCGTTTAGGGCAAATATCGCCTGCATTTTAAATATAACTCCTAGTCATATGGAGCGCTATCAAGGTTTTAATGATTACGAGTCAGCTAAGCTAAATATCGTAAGCAATCAAAATGAAAATGATTGGTATATTGCTCCTGCTAAGTATTTAGACCAAGCTTCAGCCGCAAGAAAAATCGAACTTGCAAAACTTTCAGGCCATAAGTGGGAACATTCGGTTTTGAAGGGGGAGCATCATAAATTTAACTTCTATATCGTGGAAAAAGTGTTGGAGTATTTCCACTTTTCACCAAAAGACATTGTTCAGAATTTAATAGACTCATTTAGAGGAGTTTCCTATAGGCTTCAGTATCTAGGTGAGATTGAAGCAGCAAAATTTTATAACGATGCTAAAAGCACAAACACTGAAGCGACTTTAACAGCACTTAAAAGTTTTTCAGATACAGGGGTTGTTTTGATTTTGGGTGGGAAAAGACGCGATGGAATTCAAGACTTAAGTGCCATCAAAGATTTTAAAAGCATTAAAAAAATTTATGCCATAGGGGATGCACAAGAAGAAATTAATAGTCAGCTAGGACAAGATTTTGAAGTGTATTTAGCAGGTGACTTGGAATCGGCTTTTATAAATTCAGTTAAGGATGGAGTCACTGTACTATTTAGTCCAGCGTATCCTTCGTTTGATCAGTATAAGAACTATATTGCTCGGGGCGAGCATTTTGATAATCTATTTTTAAAATATTC
>CATLVA010000144.1 GCA_950060715.1 uncultured Oligoflexia bacterium
ATGCAAAAAATAATTTGATGATTAACTATCAGCTCGATACTACTGATCTTATGTGTTCTCGTGCTGGACAAATGAATGATCGAATTTACGAAGAATTGAAAAGAGTCTATTATAGACCATAATTATGAAGACTTATCAGATTATTATTATATTTGCGGTGGCCGTTTTTGCGGCCATTTCTATTATTTTATTCCAAACTTTTAGAGTGAAAAGAGTCAATACCGTGTATCAGATCAAAGGCATGAATATCTGCTTTGTTGCTGATCAAAATTATAGGTTTGAAGCTAAGTCAGGTGGTTTCGATTATTTTGCCGGTGAAAATAATGGTGAGGTACGATTGATTAACAGTTCAGATTTTTCAGAGGGCTTCACCCGTTCAAAGGTCAATGGAATTGACTATGCGTATTTTAAAGATAAGAATTTTAGAACTTACGAGTATAGGGTAGGTAAAGAGATGATTTTGAGAGATCATTTTCTTTATAAAAAACGCGCACCGGTTCATATCACTCCCTATAGAGATGAATGCTCTGAGATGAGTACTCTTTATAAGGTCGTTGAAATCGGTTTCTAAGGAGAGATGATGAAGTTTTTAATGGTTTTAAGTTTATTAATTAGTAATTCAATAGCAGTAGCAGGAGTAAAAAAAATGGTAGTAATGAAGACAAATCATGGTGAAATTAAGATTGAACTTTTTGCGGATAAAGCACCTAAGACAGTTGAGAACTTTCTAAGCTATGTAGATGATAAATTTTATGATGGAACTATCTTTCACCGTGTAATTGATGGATTTATGATTCAAGGTGGTGGCTTTGATAAAAATATGAAGCAAAAAGAGGTAAAAGCTCCTATTAAGAATGAGGCTAAATCAGGACCAGGTAATACAACTGGAACACTTGCAATGGCGAGAACAAACGATCCTCATTCAGCGACGGCTCAATTTTTCATAAATGTAAAAGACAATGATTTTCTCAATTATCAAAGTGACGCAAACATGGGTTATGCAGTATTTGGTAAAGTTGTAGATGGTATGGATGTAGTTAACAAAATTAAGACTGTATCGACAACGACTTCAGGATTTCACCAAGATGTACCGGTTGAGCCTGTCATTATCGAAACAGTTAAAAGGGGAGACAAATAGACGCTTTAATAGACAACGATAAATTAGTGAGGAAGGCCTGGGAATTTGCTTATAAAGGTAAATCCCTGGCCTTTGTCAGTTTTAGCTCGGTAGATGAGCTTTTATCCCATCCAAAATGTGGTGAAATCAAACGAGTTTTTATCGACTTTGATCTTGGACTGGAGAAAAATGGCATCGAACTTGCCGAAATCCTTAGAGAAAAAGGTTTTGATACAATCTTTCTCGCTAGTGGTAATACAGATGTTGCGCTGCCCAAGTGGATGGCCGGATCAGTTGGTAAAAGACCTCCTATCTAATAAATATTTTACTAAAAACTAGGCAACTCGCGCTCAAGGTTATATACGCAGAGTGTGA
This sequence comes from uncultured Oligoflexia bacterium, assembly GCA_950060715.1. Next base: position 1,493 of record CATLVA010000144.1, read on the forward strand.
AATACTTCATTTTTTCAATACTTTTATTCTGTTTTCAGGCAATCGCTCAAGTTGATATCCAAGTTGATGGGCATAGAAGATTCTATGAACTAAAAGGCGAGAATGGTATTTCCGCCCAAGACGCTAAAGATGCTTATCCATTAGACTGTAGACAATACCCTCATCGTGTAATCGATGGGCCTGATGGTGAAATGGGACCATCTGGAGAGGATGGGGAAGACGGGCAAGATGTATACCTTCGATATGCGAATCTAGTTGATCTTCAGAATATCGCTATAGACAATTCTGGTGGCATCGGCGGTAAAGGTGGTAAAGGCGGTGAGGGAGCTTCTGGTTGTAATGGCGGAATTCCCGGCATGCGTGGGCCGCGTGGAAAAGATGGAGCTCACGGGGACTTTGGAAAGGTCTATCTCGTCAAAGAGGAAACGAATCTTCCTCGTGTTAATTCCACAAAAATTTTAACTCTAGAGGCACTGGCCAACGGAGAAAATAAGTTAAGTTATTTGAAGTGGCAAAAGCATGAAGGTTTAAAGGATCTTCTACACTTTTCTTCAAACACTTCAGACACCTATTACACATTCGATAAAAAAATTGAAAAAAGAATTATCATTCAGTGGAATAATTTTCGCGATATATCTCAGTATTTACATACCAAAATTGGAGTTGATCTTTCAGATGACGGAGTTCAATTCAATGTTTATCGCGGACCACTTCTCAAGTACCGAATTGTGGAAGGCGATGATTTTGCCACCATTATTATAGAGCAAGTTTTTAGCGAAGAGAGTTTAATTAATTTAGAACTCGGAAAACTTCGTAGTTCCCAATTTGACCTAACTCTAGAGGTGGAAAGAAAGTATAATTTAAGTATTCCGCTTAAAACTACTTTTAACCTAACTTTGTATGCCGTTGATCCGCAAAATGGTGAATTGCAACTTATTGGTCATTTTCCTATGGGAGATAAATTCGTAAGTTTCGATGTCGATCGGTTCAATCTCTATATCGGGAAACTTAACTTCCCTGCTCATTTCAAACAAAAAGGCACGAAATTAAAAGTCTTTTTGTCTGTATACCGTGAAAATTTAAAACAGCGCCGAACTTATGTTTTAAAGGGATTGTTTCGAATTTAGTTTTAAGGAGTAATAAATGCGCTTAGCAATTATATTATTGATTAGTTTAGCAAATGCTTTAGCTTCTCCTACTCAAAAATTTATTCCTCAAAAAATTGAAGGACCTGTCGTTGAAGTGTTAATTGGTGAGCTGAATCCCTTTGTTGGAGACTATTGCGTTGTCATTATCAAAGACGTTGAAACCGAAAAACTCTATGGGTTGGTAAGTGATGAAGGACCTTCAGGTCCACTTTGTGATGACGCTGAAACTATTGAGCGCGGGTGGATGGTAGGAGCCTATAAACCGAATTTAGCGTCATTGAAAAGCTCTGACCTGATTGGTGCGCTAAAAGAATACGCCAATATTGTTTTAAAAAATAAAGAAGTCTTCTTCTTAAAATACGATGCAGGATTGTCCTTTTTAGGAGAGTCATTTTAATCAGGCGATTTTTCTGAAAGATCTTCCCATTCTGCATAAAGATTATCTAGTTTAGTGCTTTCCTTGTTAAATTTCACTTCTAAATCTTGAAAGTTTTGATGTGAATTTTCTTTAGTGAAATCAAAGGCGGCCATTTCTTCTTTCATATTTTCAACCGTTTCTTCTTGAACTGCAATTTCATCTTCGATTGATTTCCATCGCTTCTTTTCATTGTAATTCATGCGAGGTTTTGGGGCACTAGTATCTATAGAGGTTTCAATTAAAGACGTCTCAGTTTTTTCTTCAGTAGTAATTTTAGGTTCTAGGCTTTCAATCAATTCTTTTTCAAAAATATAATCGGCGACTTGGGTATAACCGCCATTAAAAACTGTTATTGAATTGTCTTCAATAAGCCAACTGACCTGACAAACCTTATCTAGAAAAGATCTGTCGTGGCTAATAATAATGACCGGCTGAGAATACTCAATCAGAGTCTGCTCAAGCATCTCAATACTCTCAATATCTAAGTCGTTGGTTGGCTCATCAAATACCCAAAGATCCGCGCTTTGTTGCATGAACATGGCCAGTTGAAGCCGGTTTTTTTCCCCGCCCGATAGTCCCTCGCATGGCCTATTGATTTGATCTTTAGTGAATAAGAATTTTTGTAAATAACTATTTACATGTTCAAGTTTTCCCGATGGCAGATGCACATGATCTTTTCCATCTCCAATGATTTCAAATAGAGATTTGCTGAGGTCAAGTGTCTCTCGTTTTTGATCAAATACTACAGTCTTGATCTCTTTGGGTTGGTGAAACCGACCGGAGTCTAATTGATATTTACCTTCTATGATTTTAATCAGAGTTGATTTACCTGCACCATTTGGTCCAAGAAGTGCAACTTTATTGCCTTTATATAAAGAGAGGTTTAAGTCTTTTAGTAGTGGTTTATCATCGTGAGAAAATGCACCATCATTAATTTCTAAAAGAAGCTTAGACTTATTTCCACTATGCTCAAGGGTTAGATTGAGTCTTTTTTTAGAGTTCTCTTTAAGTTTTTTAATATCTTGTTGGAGGTTATTGAAGCCTTCTACTCTTTTTTTAGATCGAGTACCACGCGCTTTGATTCCTTGCCGCATCCAACCTAATTCTCGTCTATGTTTGTTTTCTAATTTATCTAAGTTCTTTGCGAGCTCTTTTTCTTTTTCTTCCTGATATTCTAAGTAATCGAGGTAACTTCCATCAAAGCTCTCTAGACTACCTCTTTCAATATGGAGGATCTTATTAGTTGTCTCATTAAGGAGGTATCTATCGTGACTTATAATCATATAAGTCTTTTGGGACTTCTTTAATTCTTCTTCAAAGAGCTCAATCGTCTTGGTGTCTAAATGGTTGGTCGGTTCATCCCAAAGAATTAGACTCGAAGGAGCTGATAGACCCATTGCTAATGCCATTTTCCGCTGCTCACCACCTGAGAGGTTGGTAAGGTTTTTATCTAGATCGTTTAAATCAAAGGTCTTTAAATAAGAAAGGTAGCTTTGTTGAATTTGCCATCCTTTCAAGTGGTCAATTTGATCCAATAGGTTTTGCTGACGATTGAGGATTTCTTCTGTTGCATTATGAACCATCTCATCTTCTAGCGCCTTTAACTCCTGGTGCAGTGTTTTAAGTTTTGGATATAAAGATAAATAAAAATGAGTAATATCTAAATCGAGATGTCCTTGGATATCCAGTTCTTGGGGAATACACAGAACTGAAAATTCTTCATTATTCGTATCAAATAAAAATGGTGGATTTGAAACGTCAGGAGAGACTTCTCCCATAATGATTTTAAATAGGGTGGATTTCCCGTGTCCATTGAGACCAATCAAACCGATTCGATCGCCTTTGTGTACCGAAAGTTTTGCGTCTTTAAATATGAGTTTTTCACCGAAGGCGAGGTTTAAGTTTTGAATTTGAAATAATATGGCCATTCATGGAGTATAATGTTTTTTAATCAATCGGTCTAAGAATACATACTTTTTGGTCCAGTAGTTTCTCAAACTCCATATGAACTTCCAGCGAAGTCATATTCTCAAAGAGGCTGGTTTGATCCATCGTTAGTCGACATTGGAATAATAAATTATTTTCCCGTTGCTGAGTATAATAGCAATAGTCTTTTTCTCTTACTATTGAATGAATAATTTGTTCTTCTTTGGTAAGCGCATGAGGAGCTATGCAACGATAGAATTGGCAGGCACTAATTTGTTCAGCTAAATTGTAGCAATTAGTAACTGAG
>CATLVA010000145.1 GCA_950060715.1 uncultured Oligoflexia bacterium
TTGAAAAATTTAATAGTATAAGAACACAAACTGACTTTGCATCTGAGTTTAGGTACCGAAACCCTCTACTCTCAAATTCTGATATGGGACTTTTTATTAGTCAGTCCGGAGAGACAGCAGACACTCTAGCTTGTCAGGAGCAATGTCAAAAAGCAGGACTTAAAACAGTCGGTATAGTTAATGTGGAGGGGTCAACTCTTTTTAGAAAATGTGACCAAAGCGCTTTAATTCATGCTGGTGCTGAAATTGGTGTGGCCAGGACTAAGGCTTTTACTCAAATGGTGCTTGTTGGTTACCTATTATCTAAGAACTTTGAAAAAGAAATGACTTCAGATAATGTTAAAAAGGAATTTGAGTGTCTAAATCTGGCGTTGCAAAATGTTTTAAAGATGGAATCAAAAATAAAAGAGATTGCAAAAAGTATATATAACTACAAAGGATTTATTTTTACAGGTAGAAGAGAGCAGTTTCCAATTGCTCTCGAGGGAGCTTTGAAGTTAAAAGAAATAGCTTATGTCCATGCAGAAGGCTATGCATCTGGAGAGTTAAAACATGGTCCCATAGCTCTTTTTGATGAATCTATGGTTAATATAGCGCTCGTTCCAGATGATCTTTATGAAAAAACTTTCTCTAATGCTCAAGAAGTCAAAGCAAGACGAGGAGTGATGGTTATTTTGGGAGAGCAAAGAAATAAAGAGCTTGAAGAGATCTCTGATTTTTATCTTGGTATAGATTATTGCGGTGTGGAGGATTTAAAACCTATCGTTTCAAATGTTGCTCTTCAGCTTTTAAGTTATCATATTGCTAAATTTAAAGGAACTGACATTGATAAGCCAAGAAACTTAGCAAAGTCAGTGACTGTGGAGTAATTTTTTATGAGTTTAGAGCATTTAAATAATGCACAAAAAAAAGCGGTTGAGTATGTTGATGGTCCAGTAATGATACTTGCAGGGGCAGGTTCTGGTAAGACGAGAACTCTCGTTTCAAGGATCCAATATCTTATAGACGAAAAAGACGTCAGCCCTTTTAGAATTTTGGCCGTGACATTTTCTAATAAAGCTGCAAGAGAGATGAGAGAGAGGATTGCAAAAGATAATAATGTTGATTTTGGGACCATACAAGTGACTACCTTTCACTCTTTTTGCGCTAGAGTTCTGAGAAATGAAGCCCAGTATTTAGGCTTGAGTCGAAACTTTACGATTTATGATACATCCGAATCAAAAAGTATTGTAAAAACACTTTTAGGTAAAAGAGGTATTTCTCAAAAAGAACTTCATCCTAGCGAGCTTCTTTATTATATCGATTCTATTAAAAATCTTGGGCACTATATTGATTGTAGGGACCCTGAAACTCTTGAGGAAATAGATAAAGACGATCTTTTTTTTGACTTATATCGAGAGTTTGAAGCAGAACTTCATAAATCTAATGCCCTTGACTTTGGAGGGCTCATAACGGGAGTTTTAAACTTGTTTGACTCTTATCCAGAGGTTCTTGAAAGGTACCAAAAAAGATTTCACTATGTCTTGGTGGATGAGTATCAGGATACAAATCGTGCTCAGTTTAGGCTCGTAAAAATGTTGGCGGCAAAAAGAAAAAATATTTGCGTCGTTGGCGATGAGGACCAATCAATATACTCCTGGCGAGGTGCGGATATTAGAAATATACTTGATTTTGAGAAGGTTTTTCCTGAGGCAACTCTCATTAAGCTAGAACAAAACTACCGGTCAAGTAAAAATATCATCGAAGCTGCCTCATGTGTGATATCTCAAAATCAGCAGCGAAAAGGAAAAGAGCTTTGGACAGATAATGATCAAGGCGATTCGATTCAAATTTATGAATGCCAAGATGATAGAGAAGAAGCACAGTATGTCTCAAATGAAGTTGAGAGGCTGCTAAAAAAAGGGGTTAATGCTTCTGATATTGCTATTTTTTATAGGCAAAATGCTCAGTCTCGAATGATTGAGGATGCTCTAAGAAAAATAAATATACCGTATAAGGTTGTTGCTGGCGTGAAATTTTATGAGCGAAAAGAAATTAAAGATCTTTTATGCTACCTACGCTGTATAACGAATGACAAAGATGCTCTTGCGATAACAAGAGTCATCAATGTTCCCGTTAGAGGAATTGGTGCTCGTACTTTAAGAAAAATCGAAGACGAAGCGATCAAACTCAATACAAGCTTATGGGACATGCTCAACAGGCTCAACGATCACTACGATGATTTTAAGCATTTGAGACTATCGACTAAAGTAAAGAGTGGGATCAGAGGTTTTGTTCACGTTATCACCGAAGCAAAGGTCGCGAGTACTGAAGGAGCTCTTCCTAGTGCCGTATATGAAAAACTTTTAGCCGAATCAGGATATCTAGAGAGTTTAAATGCCGAAGGCACTCACGAAGCTATGGCAAGAATTGAAAACCTTGATGAACTTCTCAATGCTATCAAACAATATGAGGAAGATGAAGAGGAGCCAAGCCTTGTTGGATTTCTTGAAACAATAACTCTTGATAGTGAAACTGAAACCGGTGAAGAAGGTCAGGGGCAAGTCTCAATGATGACTATACATGGTTCAAAAGGGTTAGAGTACGAGTACGTTTTTCTAGTAGGGGCTGAAGAAACAGTTTTTCCATCATATATGAGCTTAGAAAACGGTGAAGAAGCTATTGAAGAAGAACGAAGACTTTTTTATGTCGCCATGACAAGAGCAATGAAAAGAGAAGGCCAAGTATGGATTAGAATATTCCCGGACAAGCCTATTACTAGCAAGCCTGCTGAAGTAAGGATGGGTAAGGGTAAAGGTGCTCCTGAATATTGGGTAGCTGTTGTTAAACCAGGTACAGTGCTTTTCGAAGCAGCTGGTGTAAATGTTGAATTGGCGAAAGAAGCCTTGAGACTTGCAGCTCAGAAGTTGCCTCTTTCTACCAAATTTATTGTTCGTAGAGATTACGTGGCATAGTTATGAAGAATTCAGAAATCAAGGCGCTCACTGTAGAGGAGCTTAGAGAAAAGATAAATACGGAAGTTAGCGGTCTGCAGAAGTTAAACTTTGCACATGCTATTTCTCCTATTGAAAATCCGATGAAAATCAGACATTCAAAACGTCTGATCGCGAGATTGAGAACAGAGTTAAGGGCTAAGGAACTTGCTAACTAATATGAGCATGGAGACCAGAAATCTTAGAAAAGAGAGAGTCGGGGTAGTAACAAGCAACAAGATGGATAAGACCATCACTGTAGCTGTTCAGAGAAAAGAGAAGCACCCGATCTATGGTAAGTTTGTTAAGAAAACAACAAAATTTGCCGCTCATGACGAAAAGAATGATTGTGGTATCGGAGATACCGTGAAGATCATGGAGACTCGTCCGCTGAGTAAAAACAAGCGTTGGAGACTAGTAGAAATTATTGAAAGAGCCAAGTAATCATGATTAGACAAGAATCAAGACTAAGCGTTGCCGATAACAGTGGTGCTAAAGAGGTGCTCTGTATTCGTGTACTTGGTGGTACTAAAAAGAAGTACGCCACAGTAGGTGATAAAATTGTGGTTTCAGTAAAATCTGCTCATTCTTCAAGTAACCTCAAAAAAGGAACTGTTTCTAAAGCAGTAATCGTAAGAACCAAAAAAGAGGTAAGAAGAAAAGACGGATCTTATATCCGTTTTGAGGATAATGCTGCAGTGTTATTGAATAATAACGATGAACCAAGAGGTACTCGTATGTTCGGACCTGTAGCCAGAGAGTTGCGTGAAAAGCAATTTATGAAGATTGTTTCATTGGCTCCTGAAGTATTGTAATCATGGATAAGAATCAAACAGTTGTGAAAAAGCTTCATGTGAGAAAAGGCGATACCGTTAAGGTGATCTCTGGTAATAGCAAAGGCAAAACCGGGACAGTTCTTGAGGTAATCCCTTCAAAATATAGAGCTATTGTAGAAGGTGTAAACGTTGTCTCCAAGCATATTAAACCTTCGGCTTCCAATCCAAATGGTGGTATTGAGAAGACAGAAGCTTCTATTCATCTTTCTAACCTAATGGTAATAGATCCTTCATCAGGTGATGCAACCAGAGTAGGTAGAAAAGCTGATGAAAATGGAAAACTTGTTAGATACTCTAAAAAATCTGGGGAGGTAATTAAAAATGGCTAGTCCGAGATTAAAAGAAACATATAGCAAGGAGATTGCTCCTGCGCTAAAGGAGAAATTCCAGTACACCAGCGTTATGCAGGTGCCAAAAATCACCAAGGTTGTACTTAACAAAGGTATTGGTGCTGCTGTAGCCGATAAGAAATTGGTAGATGTAGGAGTAGAAGAGCTAACTACCATTACTGGTCAGAAGGCTGTTCCAACTGTTGCTAAGAACTCCATCTCAAACTTTAAGTTAAGAGACGGTATGCCAATTGGTGCAAAAGTTACATTGCGCGGTGATAGAATGTACGAATTTATCGACAGGCTTTTGAATATCGCTCTTCCTCGTGTAAGAGACTTCAGAGGTGTAAAAGATAAAGGTTTCGATGGACGTGGTAACTACACTTTAGGTATCAAGGAACAAATTATCTTCCCTGAGATCTCTATCGAGAAAGTGAATAAAATCACTGGTATGGACATTACGTTCGTTACCACAGCAAATACTGATGAAGAAAGTTATGAGTTGCTAAAGGCTATGGGAATGCCTTTCGCTTCTGGTAAAAAACAAGACTAATTATGGCAAGAGAAGCAGTAAAAGCTAGAGAAAGAAAAAGAGAGAAACTTGTAGCTCGCTATGCTGAGAAAAGAGCAAGGCTTAAAGCTGAAGGTGATTACGAGGGTCTTGATAAGTTGCCAAGAAACGCATCGCCCGTAAGACTTCACAATAGATGTAAGCTTACTGGTAGACCTAAAGGTTACATGCGTAAGTTCGGCATCTCTAGGGTAACTTTTAGAGAGATGGCCTCTGCAGGTAAAATACCTGGAGTGACTAAAGCAAGCTGGTAATCTTTCTTTTTATATCTGAAAATTATTAATACCTTTGCAGGCCGGTTTCGGCCGGAAGGTATTTAACATTTTATAAAGGGTATTCTTGGGAGATATCGCCAAGGTACACACGCCTAAAGGGCGTAAAACATTTTAAAAATGACTGATCCAATAGCAGATTATTTAACGCGTTTAAGAAACGCTATTAAAGCAAGGCATAGGGTTATCGAAATTCCTGCTTCGAATGTGAAGAAGGAGATGACTAAAGTGCTTTTTGACAAAGGCTACATCTTGAACTACAAGTTTGAAGATGATGGTGTTCAAGGTAAGATTAAAAT
>CATLVA010000146.1 GCA_950060715.1 uncultured Oligoflexia bacterium
TTACGATATCCAAGGTAATTCTCATATTTCTCCATTCCTCAATTATGAGGTTACGACGCAAGGGATTGTTACAGGCGTAGCATTAGTTGATTACTATCCAGGTGGGCAGGTTATATATATTCAAGACCCCCAAGGAGATAACAATCCTAAAACTAGTGATGCCATCAAAGTTTACCTTCAAGAGCCAATAGAAGTTAAAATTGGTGACTTAATGCAAGTCACGGGGATAGTTTTTGAAGAAACAAATCATATTGCAAATGGGCTAACTTCTACTGCAATTCGAAACGTAACCAAAACCAAAATAAATGCTATTAACCAAAGACTTCCAGAAGCAATTCTTATTGGGGATAATATACCTGAAGAATACTTCTCTACATATCATGGGGACTTAAATTTCAAAAAGGATCTAAACCTCAATGACGGGCTTGATTTTTGGGAATCCCTTGAAGGAATGCGAATAACTATTAACAACCCAAAAATTGTTGGTTTTAGAGGTGGGAAGGAACAATCTGATGATGAGAAAAGCCATTTAACTTTATTTCTTCTACCTAATGGTAGCAAACGTCGCGCATTAGACTCTCGTGGAAATGGGATTATGGCCGACCCAACAGAGGAAAAATTCAACCCTCAAATAATCCCGCTAGCATCTGGTCCACTAACCAAAGGGCTCAATATCGGTGGTAAATATGAGATGGGTGATATTATTGAAGGTAAAATAACAGGACTTCTGACCTTTGCTAAAAACCTATTTGGGGATGCAGAATTCATTCTTAATTTACCTGAGCAGCAAGATGCGATCAAAGCTCTAAATCAACGCATAAGCTCTAATAGACTTGAGACGATTGCTGACAGACCCAGTGTAAAATACAATAACGATTTTTTAAGCATAGCTTCTTACAACGTGAAGAACTTATCTCCCGCTAATAAGCCAAGAATCAAAGAAACGGCAAAAATGATTAAGACGAACTTGAATTGTCCTGATGTTGTAGGACTAGTAGAAATTCAAGATAATAACGGTGAGGATTTTGAAGGAAATTCTCAGGCTTCTGACACATTAAGTTTACTTGTAGAGAGTATACCCTGTAGTTTTAAATATGCTGAAGCCAATATTGATCCACTTCTTCATAGAGAAGGTGGAGTCCCTGGTGGAAATATTAGAGTTTCACTCATCTATAATACTGAAAAATTAGGCTTTAAAGAAAATCCATTACCAGGACCAGAGCGAGATACTGTTATTATGAGTAATGGTAGTATGAGCTTTAACCCTGCGAGAATTTATCCGAGAGATCCTGCTTTTAGAAATACGAGAAAAAGTCTCGTGGTGGAGTTTGATTATAAAGGCAAAAAGCTTTTTGTTGTCGTGAACCATTTGAATTCGAAACTCAGCGACACTAGTCATTTTTCAAGTGTCTGGCCTATGGTTTATCCAAGCGAGAAAAAACGGTCTCTCATGGCCCAAGCTGTTAATAGATTTGTTGCGCGAGTTGAAAGAAGAAATCCCGACGCGCTAATTGCTGTCGTAGGTGATTTCAATGAATTTATAGATATGCCTGCGATGCAGGTTTTAAAAGGTAATACATTATATAATTTAATGAAGGAAGTTCCTAAAAATGAAAGGTATACAACTAACCACAACGGGAACGCCCAGCCACTTGATTATATTTTTGTGAATAAAAACCTAAAAGAGGTCCCACATTTTTTCAAGCCACTACACTTGAATTCTGATTATATGGGACGTCTTTCAGATCACGATCCAATTATTAGTGTTTTTGAAATCTAAGAGATTTCGTTATTAGACTTGTGCAAATAGTGAATATGCTTTTCATATTGAGTGATCGCATCTGCCACTATTTGCTCCTCTGAATAACCAAAAACATCATAGTCTTGTCCGCCACTTAAGAGAAAAACTTCGGCCCTACAAAACTTTTCATTCTTTTCATTGGTAAACTCAGGGGTCTCGTATTCTCTCAGATAAACTTCATATTTAAAATCTTCAACGCCGTCGTTATCTACAACCAAAGATACCGATTGCTCGTTTTCTAAATTCAAGTTTACTTTTAACCCCCTAGCTTGCATCTCATTTTTCAAGTCATCCAAAGCGGGCCTCACTGTTTTAACCAGAAAATTATTAACCGATTCAAAACGAGGATAAGTAATGAGGGTATCAAGTCGTTCTTTCCAGTCAGAGTTGGCCTGGGCGAACTGAACAGAAGTCGTATGATTTTGAACTGAATTCATTAACATGGAGTCAGCTTTAAGAGATTTAAATAAGGCTACACATCCGATGAGTATAAGAAAAATCATTGGAAACGCTGATGCGATAGTCATCGTCTGTAGTGCTTCTAGGCCCCCAGCTAATAAAAGTGATGCGGCAACAACCCCTTCAGTCACGGCCCAAAAAATTCTTTGCCATACTGGCGGCTCTTTCGCTCCTCCCGAAGTTAGCGTATCAATAACAAGGGAACCAGAATCACTTGAGCTGACAAAAAAAGTTATAACAAGCATAACGGCTAGAACTGAGAGTAGTGAAGAAAAAGGAAAGTACTTTAAAAAAGAGAAGAGAACGACTGGAACATTTGTATTTACTAGCTGAGCCAATTCCGTTGCCTTCTCCGTTAAGGCCAAGTCTATTGCAGAATTCCCAAAAACAGTCATCCATAAAAAGGTGAAGCCAGCTGGTATAAATAATACCCCAATCATAAATTCTCTTATGGTTCTTCCCTTAGAAATTCTAGCAATGAACATTCCAACGAATGGTGACCAAGAAATCCACCATCCCCAATATAGCAGTGTCCACCCACCGATCCACTCATCTTTTTTCTCGTAAGTGTAGAGATTAAAAGTTTTATAAATTAAGTCTGATAGATAAGCTCCTGTGTTTTGAACGTAGGCTTGTAAAAGTTCAGCGGTATTTCCCAAAAGTAGCACGGCGATCATGAGCGCAGTCGCGAGAGCGACATTTATATTAGATAATTTTTTAATTCCGCCATCAAGCCCCAGAACAACTGAAATAGTAGCAAAACCTGTAATGACAGCAATCAAACCCACTTGAACAATGGTATTTTGAGGCATTCCGAAAAGAAAATTAAAACCAGCATTAACCTGTAGGACTCCAAATCCCAAAGAAGTCGCGACACCAAACATCGTGCCAATAACTGCGAAGGTATCAATCATATCACCTATTTTTCCATGAATTTTTTCTCCTAAAAAAGGATAAAAAGCGGACCTTGGTAGTAAGGGAAGATTTTTTCTATAGCAGAAATAAGCGAGTGTAACCGCAAGCATCGCGTATACCGCCCAAGCATGAAGCCCCCAGTGAAAAAAGGTAATTTTCATTGCCTCTCTCGCACTTTCGATAGAAAGAGGGTCTCCAACCGGTGGGGCTGAAAAGTGCATTAATGGCTCAGCCACTCCAAAGAAAAGTAGTCCAATTCCCATCCCTGCTGAAAATAGCATCGAAAACCACGACATATTCGAATACTCTGCTTCATCGTGATCGGGTCCAAGTTTTATATCCCCTAACCGACTGACCATTAGATAAATTGAAAAGAATAAAATTGCACCAACCGACAGAACATAAATCCAGCTCGTTTTGGCAATTAACCAACCTTGAATGGCCTTAAAAAATATGCTCAGTTGATCAGGAAAAATTGTACCGGCGAGTGTGATTAAAAGAATAAAAGCCGCTGAAGAGAAAAAGACGTTTTTATTTATATCAGTATTAACCTGAATGATTACCTCCCTGTGATCATTTTTTTGGTATTGTACCACATAAAGAGAGAGCACGCTAAGCGTGCTCTAAGAGAGTGAGTTTTGCGAATAGATTGACTTGAATCAGTCGCCCATTATTTACTTTTGAACATAAGTTAAAACATCTTAATTAAAATGAAGTGAAAGATTTACAATTTTAATCAGACTTAAAATTATTGTGCGTTCCGTTTGATCAGGTAAAATAAACTAAAGAAAAAGGATTTACTATGAAACTTAGGACTGGTTTTTTGATCGGATGCTCGATCTTTGTTGTTCAAGCTCATGCAGGTTTTGGAACAAACTCAATCGGAATAGGTGCCCAGGCAAGAGGTTTTGCTGGAGCAGGAACGGCGCTAAACCTTGGGTATGAAAGTATATATTCAAATCCAGCACTAATGCGAGCGATGGGAAATTATGAACTAAGTATAGGTGGCAGTTATCAAGATTCCACGACGACGGCGATAAATGAAGATGCCATTTTTGTTAGCGCTAACTCCTCGACTACAACCTCTGAAAGTCCCTATCAACTTAATTCCACAATGGGGTTCGTTAAAAACTTTAACCAAAGTTTAAGCTTTGGCGCCGCAAGCTATACCGTATCAAATTTTGGAGCAAATTACGCAGACACAAAGCTTCGAAATGGCCTAGGGGGAATCAGTTCAGCCCTTAAAGTTCAACAAGTGACACCAGCTGTGAGTTTTAAGTATCAAGATTTTTCAGTTGGACTGGCCATGCCTATCACCTATGGAAGTTTTTCCCTCGGCTACTATGATGGAACTCGCTATGTTTCTGCAGGTCAATCGCAGGATACTGCTGTTAGTTTTAACTTGGGAGCGGCTTATCAGCGACAAAGTTTTGCTGTGGGCTTTACTTACAAGACACAAGCAGAGCTTACCTATAATAATCAATTAAAAGAGTTTGCAGAAGATTTTAATATGGAAGGAATCGTATCAAGTGATGATCTGGCCGTACCCGGTGAATACACTTTAGCTTTTGCCTATTTTCTAAATAAAGACTTAACTCTAATCGCTGATTATAAAGTTATCGCGTGGAATGAGGCTTCGGGTTACCAAGATCTTGGCTGGGATGAGCAAACTGTAATGGCCTTTGCTGTAAGTTACAAAATCAATAACACAACAATCCGTTCTGGTTACTCAACGACTGAATCTCCTCTGGGCTCTGATGCTATTAAAAATAGTCAAAGAAGCACTCCAAACAATGGACAGTCACTTAACTACTTAAACCTTATTGCTATGCCTGCTTTAATTACATCACATATTGGGATGGGAGTTGGACATAAATTCTCAGCTAATTTTGATATAGATGCATCTTTTGTTTATGGGTTAGAAAATTCTGCCAAGGCAAGATATAACTCTGGTAGTGCCAATATGGATTACGAATCAAAACGAAGTGAAACATCTTTAAGCATAATCGGAAATTTTAGGTATTAAATATGATCTTTAAACAATTTATAAATGAAGCCTCTAGCACTTACACATATATTCTTGCCCACTCTA
>CATLVA010000147.1 GCA_950060715.1 uncultured Oligoflexia bacterium
GGTTGGGCATAAGCAATAGGGGAAAACAAAAGCTGACAAACGATCAATAAGTGTGTCATCTTATAAATTTGATTTAAGAAGTTTTTCATATTCACATTCCTCTACTTTCTTATCGGCTCCAAGCAATTCAAAATTAAGTTTTAACTACCTAATATTATACAAGCCCTAGTGTTCTACTCCAGTAAAACTGCTTTTATTTAGGGAAAGCTTGGCAAATTGTGTCGTTAAGATAAACTAAATATAAGAAATTAAAGCCTTTTATAGGAAAGCAACGGATGCTCGGAAAACTTTTCAAAAAGAATCAGTCGGCCACTAATATTGGCACTCAAATCAATATGGCCCAAGATGATATAGATCCAGACCTACCAAAAGATGCGTATATTACATTTACAAATCTAGAATCTGAGTTATCAAGAAAGATTTCTCCTAAGCTTACGATTGGAAGAGAGGTGGGAGAACTTTTAATTGATAATGACTCAATTTCTCCGAGGCATTGCACTTTATTAGTAAGCCGCGATGTGGTTTCAATTATTGATCATTCAAGTGAGGAAGGGACTTTTGTTAATAAAAAGCAGTTAGCTGCTGGAAAAATGTTTATCCTGAATCCTAAGGATAAATTAAAATTAGGGAAGTTAACCGCAAAGATTGAATTTAAGCACACTCCAGTTATTCAAGCAGAATCTGAAGTCGAGCATGAATTAGAAGTTGATGACGAATTTAGTGAAGACTCACTTGTTCATGAAGTTGCTGAGATGCCAACACCGAATACTGAAATGCTCAGTTTGGAAACTCCTATTGAAGAAGAGGATGAAGAAGAAATTGAGTCTCAGCCAATGAGTGAGCGTGAAAAACAGCAAGAGTATTCTATGATGACTTCTAAGGGAATCATCTTAGATCAGCATAGAAAAGAAGTGTTGAAGAAGTCAGCGAAATCGAAAGTTGATATCTATCAACCAGAAATTGATGAAGAGGACGATGAAGTAAAAGGAAAAACTTCATTTTTTAGTAAACTTCGTTTTTGGAAGAAGAAAGAGAAGAAAGCCAAGGTTGTTGCAGCTTCAGGAAAAGGTAAAAAGGTAACAAAACCTAAGGTTGTAGAGCCACCTGCTACATCTGGTCTAATAAGGATTGTTGCCTTTGGGTTGGACACATTGTTTGCAATGACCCTGCATACGATAGCAAGTCCTATAGAAGAATTTGAGTCTTTATTTATTTCTTTTCCAAATACACTCAAAGAAATATTTGATCCTGTATATCAGGAGTACTTAAAGCCGTTAGTTGATCAAGCGAGCACCTCTAGTGAGGTCATTGCTGACATTATAAATATGCTAGGTGAATCGGAGCTGATCAAGCTTATAATGCCCTATTTTTTCTTTGCGATAGCTCTGCGGATGTTAACTTCTCTTTTATTTGGATTGAGCTTAGGGCAAGTTGTTATGGGAATAAAGATTTTTAAAGAGTCTTTTTTCCTTAAACGTATTAAAGGTTTAGTGCGTGAATTTCTAGGGCTAATAACTCTACCTTTTATTATATTTGATATTCCAACTCTTTTTGGAAAAAGAAGCTTAAAAGAAGTTCTAACTTTTAGTCGTATTTACACACCTCATCCCATGGGGACTAATATCACAATATTCTTTTGGATTCCTGTGGCAATCCTTATTTACGCTTGCGCTCCCGTTTTAGAGGGATTTGAAGCTATCGAGCCGATTGTTGTCGATACACAAGGGGAGAAGAGAATTGAACCTTGGATTTATACAAGACCGGTTTCTTCAGAGTTTTTGGGAGTAAAATTTGATCAAACTGAAAATATGAAGGTTGTTCCTTTAATTGATATTTCGATAAAAGATAAAAAGAAATTTCGTAAATACGGCTTGTATTTTTATAACGTAGAAACAAAACAGTCGCTCTCGGTATTTAAAGATAAAGGTAATATCAAGTTACTTAATCTGTTTAGAGAATATAAAGAAGAGAACCCACTAATATGGTTTTATGAGCCGTATATTCAAGAGTTTGTTGAAAGCATGAAGCTCAATAATACGAGCTTTAAAGCTAAAATTGATAAGCAAGATATTAATAATATTTCTCAAGAGTTTAGAGAACTATTGAAAAATGTCTTTGAGCTCGACCTGGTAACTCTACCAAATTTTCTGGTGGAAGAAGGTCCTTTCATTAAAGCCCATGTAAATTTAAAAAAGAGACTAGAAAGTATTTTTCCTCATAGAGTTGAAAGTTTAACTTTTTCAAATTTCGGAAATTTTTCAGGGCTGTTATTTACTCATGATATTGGAAAGGATCGCCTTTATAGCTATATGACGCAAATGAGTCTGTCTCCGGATCTGTATCTCTTTTCAAAAGATGTCTCAAACATTCGAGTAGCAAAAGGCTTTAGAATGGTGAGATTTTTATCTGGTGAGGAAAAATTTGAATTTGCTGATGCTGCTTCAGCCTATATCGACTCAATGGCCCTCAAAAAAGAAATCAATGAGTTTGAACGAATGGGAAAAATCATTGTTGAAAGATTCAGAAGTATCGCCAATATATACAAAGAAACAAATCAGGATATGAAAGAGCTTAAAGGTATAATAGGGCGTAATATGACTTCTCTCGAAATTGATGGGAAGAAGGACACCGAATTTTACCGAGGCCTAGCTCTCGTTTTGAGTACCCTTAATAAGGAAGAGTAATGAATCAAAGTTTTGCTATTTTTTATGGCTTTATTCAGGGCCTTACAGAGTTTTTACCTGTTTCCTCTTCGGGACATTTGGCCATAGTTCCCTTTTTCTTTGAATTGAAAGATCCAGGCGTCATATTTGATTTAATGATGCATTTAGGAACCGCATTAGCTGTCATTTTGTATTTTAGAAAAGAAGTCATGGATTTAATAAAACAAACGATTCAGCTGATTTTTAAGAGAAACACAAAAGATACTGTATTTGTTCAAAATTTTATTGCCGCGACTGCCAGCTCTTTCATTCTTATCCTGCTAATCAAAAAGCTAGCCTTTGAGTACGGTAGAAGCCCGACATTAATAGCGATAAATTTATTTGTGTTTGGTGCCTTGATGTATATAGCAGATAGAAAAAAATCAGAAGGTATTGATCTTACAAAATCTATTGATTTTAAACGCTCAATCATTATCGGATTAACTCAGAGCTTTGCTGTGTTTCCTGGCGTTTCAAGATCAGGGATTACCTTAACCTCTTCAAGATTTTTGGGGCTAGGGCGAGTGGAGGCTTCAAGGTTTTCATTTTTGCTTTCTCTTCCTGTCATTATTGGATCAGTTGTTTTTAAACTTCCTGACGTGATTAAAGGCGAGGCAACTTACGTAGGCTTTGATATCATGCTTATAGGAATTGTTTCTTCTTTCGTTTTTGGATTGATTACAATTCATTTTTTCTTGAAATTGATCGCTAACCTAGGACTAGGTCTATTTTTTGTGTACAGAGCGATTCTTGCAGTGGTGTTATTATATCTGATTTTTTCAGTTTAATTACTCACCACTCGCTCCACCACCTTCATTTCCAGTATCGCTATCAGTAAATGATTGAGGAACACAGTAGACATGATCATTCCATTTTAAACCAGCTTTGAATTTCGTGACTCCTCCTCCTACTTCAGATGCATCATCTAAATTTTCATTATAGAGGAATCTTCTAGTGAATGAACCTGCAAATTGCGTATTTTCATCAGGAGCAGGAATAAAATAGTCACCCAAAACAACACCTGTAGCAGCTTTTCCTGAACAACACATCGTCGAGGCCATTTTCATCACTTCTTCAGAATCAATATATCCTGTCATCGGATCAATCGCAGAATCAGGAATTTCTTGATTCCCGAAATATGCACCTTCACTTGAAACATATCTATTGGTGTATACAGTTAGGTCTGTGAAGTCTTCTAGACAACATCTGTTAACACCTTCATCATTTGCAGCGACTTTTCCTGTACAACATGCGGTATCAGTTGTGTCAGAAGGAACCTCTACTCCAGTCGGTAGGCAGCAATGAAATTCATTTTCTGAGAAGACTTTTTTAAGCTTTCCAGATCCAATTTCAAAATTATCATAGTCAGCTGCAGAATAGTAATTAACCCCGTTTAAAGTTACGTTCGCTGTTCCATCGGAGTTTACATCTTTAATTGTGTTATCAATAGGTGTGAAATTTGCTGAAATATCTTCTTGGCTATCACCAACAGGCTTAAATACTGAATTATTAGTTTCAATCAATACTTGTGGAATACCTAATAACTCTAGTTTTCCAAGCCAAGTTAGATAAGTTTTTTCAAAGGTTGATCCTTCAAGAATGTTTCGAACTTCACAGTCTGAAGTTTGAAAATCTTCTTCTTGGCAAGCATATGGAATCGGCGTGTAGCTTGGTAGGTTGTTTAGAGCCGGGTCATTATTTGGGGCCCATGATAGTTCTCTAAAAATAGAGATATCAAAAGACTGCAATGCTGTTGGAGCCTGCTTATGACCCCCAGAGTTTCCATTTGATCCGGATGAATAATTTCTTACCCAGTGTCCGGTACAACACATTCTTTCGTTGTGAAGATGAAGAGTCTTGTACTGAGCTACTGTGTCACTTGTTAATGCAAGTGTCGTTGATGGTTGAACTGCAGAAACAATAAGGTTAGGGTAGTCATCCGGCTCTGTGGCTAATTTATCATAGATCGTGTGAATTCTAGAGTATCTCTCACTTGAATTGAGATCTATATTCACACCAGGAACTTGTGGGTTTCCTGAATCATCTTGTAACCTAAAATCAGAGTTTAGGTGTGGTTGAGAATAGAATGTAAAATCATTATCTGTTTCACGACAGCAACGATGCTCGTATAATTCATAGTATTCATTAGGGTAGATAGATCCATTAGAGTATCTCTCTTGTGAATTTGCACAGACTAAAGACTCTTCCCAAAATTTCTCTTCAGCTTCTGATATTTCCCCATTGAAGTTCGAGACTGATTTAAATTTGCTGGCAATAAAACTATTTGGTGCACACTCAAAGTCTGAGAAACATTTCGCTCCCGGAGCTCTTAGGCAAGTGTTCTTATGGTACCCAATCGCTGAGACGATTGAGCTTTCATCGTTAAATAGTTTTTTCGAGCTAAGTGCATCTAAATCTAGAGCATTAGTAGAAAGATTGTTTTTAATTGCATATGGCTGATGAGAGCTATCATCAAGCGAAACGTTATCAAAGTGAGTGAAGTTTCCATCTTCATCTGTCGCTGGGCAGGCAGAATAGTAGTA
>CATLVA010000148.1 GCA_950060715.1 uncultured Oligoflexia bacterium
TAGGAAGTATCAACAAGTAATCTCGTAAACCTAGTATCCACATCCTCTTGAGGATCCAAAAAATATCCTTGGGAAATCTTAAACTCTCCAAGTTTAGTATATTGAAAATTGTCTTTAAGGTATCTCTCATCGGCTAGATAATTAAAGCTTCTTGGGCTTTTTCTAATCAACGTATTGTTCCACTGAAGTTCTAATGTATTATTGGGTGGAATCAAAGTTCTAGTTTCGTTTGAGCCGGTTGTGTAAAGCTCTCGAGTGATTGCATCCCGGTAATCAAACCAGCCGTTTTCGTCTTGAATTTGCTCTAAAAAATTTTGATTTCCGCTTTCACTGGAGTTAACTAATTGATAGTGAATAAGTTTGAATTCTTGCGAGTGGCGATAGCTATTTTTTCTCACCGTAATTTTTTCTTGAGTGAGAGTATCTTTAAGCCTTGGAAGCTTTCCAATAATTTCAGGTGATAAAGAAGTATCTTTTTTACGGTCAGTATCACTTAATTTGATTCTGTCCTCTTCTTTGATCTCATCAATCCCATAGGTTTCCTCATAGGCAAGACCGTAGATCCGATCTAAGCTGAAGGCGAATTCCGTGGATACGAGAGACGAAACTTTACTAAATCCTTTTTGATTCTCATCACTGAATTTGTATTCTTGATAGTCCAATTGGTAGCGAGTCTTTAGAGTCGTAGGCCCTATACTCATAAGATTTAATTCTGCATAAGGGGCTAGATCAACTCGACTGGCATTTCTTAAATAGTCCACTTCTTGAATTCGATTTTGCTTGAAAACAGTAAAATCACCATCAAAGCCAGCAGACATTTTATAAAAATAGTCACTATCTATTTCCCAAAAAAGAAATGGTCTCGTTGCCAAACTAACACGCGGTAGGATTTGAACATACGAATCATCAAATGCAATTGGATCGGCGACAATAATATTTTGTTTGTAATCTGACTCAAGAGACAGAGAAAAGCTATCAAAGCGAAGATCACCCGCAAACTCAGCACCTACGTCATTTCTAAATAAATAGTCTTCTGTATAGTAATTATAGTCACGATAAAAATCATTGTCCTTAGAGCCGGTCACTTTCAAGTGATAACCAAAATCCTCACTCCATTGTTGATGATTTTCTAATTCAAAAAAATGTCTAAAATAACTGGTTCCTGATTTCTCGGTATTCTTCTCACCTGGTCGATAGATTTCATCGTGAACCATTTTATTATTAAATTCAATCCAACTATATTCAGAGAATGCCTGACGATATTGCAAGTTCATCCCATAACCTCTTTGAGAGAGAAACAGCGGAGTGAAAGTAAAATCTAGAGAATCATTAACGGCCCAAAAAACAGGTTGCTCATAATGAAATCCATCAATATTTCGAGTGGAAACTCTTGGAAAAAGGATCCCCGACTCTCTTTGATTTTTAATAGGAAGAGCAATATAAGGAACGTAGAGAACATCGACTCCTTTAACTTTAACTAAGGCGTGATAAAGCTGAACGTATTGATCAATCTCAACATAAACCTCTTTTCCAGAGATTAACCATGACTCAGTACAGTCTCTACAAGTCGTAAATTCAGCATCTTTAGCATAATAGTTCTTTTCAGATTTTCGTAATAACTCAGTAGCAACAATACTGAAGTCGGATGTGATCATCCTCGCGTTTAGTAAACGAAGTTTTCCCGACTGCATATTGTATTCTATTTTGGATGCATAGACGGTGATGTTCTCACCAACAAAACGAACACTTCCCTCCATAAATACTTCACCAGATTTGGTATTGAAGCTTGCTTTCTCTCCATAGAGGGTATCCTTACCTGAACTCACTACAACATTACCGATGGCCTCAAAAAAGGTTCCACCTTCACGACGATAAGCTTTCTCTGAAAATACACTCACGGTATTTCCAAGCTTTAATTGTAAGGTATTAGCTGCGTGTAAAGGCGTTGATAAAATGGCCAATAAAATAATTAGAGCCAGTAACCAAGACTCGCCCTTTAAAATCACTTGCTTTAAATGTCTCTCTATCGAGTATAGGGAAATCAAACTTTTCCTTAAGTTTAAGTCTTTTCACTTCTTTCAGCGCTTTATAATGCTCAAACCTATAATAATAGATTTGATCGCTTCGAAATTTTTTCGAAGCTTGTTCCATCATCGTGTTTAAATCCGACCAAGGACGTTCGCTAAAAGAGATGATTAAATAATCATAATTATTATACTTTGATGAATCTAGGAATTGAAATAATTTTCTTATTCCCTCAGGGTTATGACTGGGATAAAAATCAAAATGAGCTGCTCCTTGCTCCCACTCATAGCGCTTTGCAAAATTAAATGGCGCTACCTGTAATTTTTCTCCAATAATCGACTCTGCAATTTTAAGCGCTAAGTTTTGATTTGAACGGGAGAAGTCTAGGCCTTTTGAATCAAGTGGATACCAATTAAAACCCACTTCACGTTGAATTTGCCCCATTTTTAAATTGAGATAGTCGAGAGTAAAACTGGTAAAAACAGTCTGCTGGCACCTGGTGATGCCGGCCTTTTCTTTTAAAATTTGCTCGTACCTATTTCCCAGTAAATCTTGATGGTCACGGCTTATAGACGTAATTGCGGCAAAATCCGCATCAATCACGTTGGTAGCATCTAACCGACCCCCGAGACCCACCTCCAGAATAATGACATCCACAGAACTTCTTTTAACCAATTCAAGAAAACTTAAAAAAAGAAATTCGAAATAGCTAATTCTTCTAGAGAGCCTGCTTTGAAGACTTTCAAAAACATTTAAAAGCTCTGAATCATCAATCTGTTTTCCAGAAAAAATAAATCTTTCGTTTACACAAACTAAATGTGGTGAAGTATTAAGAGCTGTTTTTTTACCAGCTAGTCTTAATAAGTATTCAAGCGAACGCGAAGTTTCGCCCTTCCCATTAGTTCCTGCAATTGTGACTACTTGGCATTTAGGAGAAAGTTCTAGCTCATCAACTAATTGTTTTAAATGCTCAAACTCCCCAGAGAATATCTCATTAAGATAATGCTCTTCCAGCCATTGATCCGGAGTCATTTCTTAATTAAACATTCTAATAAAGAAATCCAGTTCCTCTTTCATTTTATGTCTTGGAACAATTCTATCGATGAATCCATGATCTAGTAAAAACTCAGAGCGCTGGAATCCCTCTGGTAGAGTCTGTCTGATAGACTGCTCAATAACTCTTGGTCCAGCGAAACCAATCAAAGCCTTAGGCTCTGCAATATTGATATCACCTTGAATCGAAAAACTTGCGGCACACCCACCTGTAGTTGGGTCGGTAAGAATTGATATATATGGGATACCTAGGTCTTTTAGTTTCTTTCTAGAAGATGAGGTTTTCGCCATTTGCATTAAAGATAAAATCCCCTCCTGCATTCTTGCTCCACCAGAACAAGATACAACGATGACAGGAATCTTTTTCTCAATTCCAATATCCATGGCGCGAGCAATTTTTTCACCCGTAACGACTCCCATAGATCCTCCCATAAAAGAAAAATCCATAACCGCCATAGCAACTTCTTTGCCATTGATCTCACCAACTCCACATATTGTACCGTCAGTGCGTCCTGTATTTTTATGCGCTTTAACCAAACGATCTTTATAGGCACTCTTATCAGAGAACTCTAGCGGATCAGTTGTCGATAAACTAATAGCATGCTCTTTAAAGCTTCCAGCATCAGTAATCAATTGAATCCTATCCCATGCACTCATCCGGTAATGATGTCCACATTGAGGGCATACATTTAAATTAGATTCGAGCTTTTCAGACTCTAAAACTTCACCACAGCCAGAGCATTTCTTCCAAAGGCCTGCTGGTATATTATCATTTTGCTTTTTAGCATTTTTGATTTTTGGGTTTTTAACTGAATCAAACCATCCCATAAATTTCTCCTTGAGTTCGCTCATTATTCCACAATGATTCGAACTTGCCATTTAATTTTTTGTCCTGATATCCTATTAAAATAAGGATGAAATTTAATGTCTTACTACGTCAATCCCCATAAGTTTTCTTGCCCCTGGCACCCGTATGCTCAAGAGTTTGGCGCACCGAATATAAAATGGTGTGAAGAAACTATGTGTACTTGGATAAGTGAACCTTCTAATGCATGGTCTAGTCTAGCTTTCATAGTGATAGCTCTGGTATTGGAGTATGTAAGTAAGAAGAAAAGAGCTGATTTTGACACACAATTCTATGTCAGATTGGTATTTTTTGTGGGTCTTGGCTCCGCCCTCTATCACGCTTCCCTAAACTATCTCACCCAGCTTATCGATTACCTCGTTATGTATTTGGTTATATTTTGGGGGATGGCGATTAACCTCAAAGCAATTGGTAAAGTAAATGACGGTAATAAATTTTATTTCTGGGGTGGCTTTGTCGCTTTGGCAATGGTTGTCACTCATTTCTTTTATATTTCAAATATTCCGGTTCAGTTTTTAATTGCTATCGCTGCCCTCATGTTTCTTTTTAGTGAGTACAAGGTCAGATCAATTGAAAAAAGAAATTATAAGTTTCTCATTATTGGATTTGGTGCCATCTGCCTAGGTGAAGTCTTCTCTATCCTAGACCTAGAACGTGTTATCTGTAATCCGAATAACCATATTTTTCAAGCTCATGCCCTCTGGCATAATCTCTCAGCAATTGGTCTTGGGGCGATTTATTTTCACTTTATTCAAAAGCTGCCTGCTTCGGCCTTTCAAACGCAAAAGGCAGATGAAGAAGAATACACTCCTCACAGTCACCTAGAGCCGGTAGAGATGCTTAAAGAAGAAGTGCCTGAGGATGAAAGCTTTGATGAAGAAACGAAAGAACATAATATTCAAGAATTTATTACTGAAAATAGTGAAGAAGAAAAAATAGAAGTAATAGAAGAAGAAGCGACAAAACCTGAGACAGAATTAGAAGAAACCGAAGAAGCAGATCCAAATCAATTGAGTCTTTTTGATGTCGATAGCGAGGAAGAGGATAAAAAAGACTGATTTTAGAGGCAGTCAATTTTATTTATTTTCAAATCATGAGCAACTAAGTGCTCGTATTTACTTATATGGGTGGTATTAACCACCTAAAATACCCCGTTTTTCATTAAAATTATTCTTATAATCACCCGATAAAGCACAAGTGAAGGGTTAATTTTAATGAAGTATCTAGGTTTAATAATTTCCATGTTTTTTATGCTTCAAGCGAGAAGTAACGATATG
>CATLVA010000149.1 GCA_950060715.1 uncultured Oligoflexia bacterium
TCGAGTGCCTCATTTAACTTATCCGGAGCTGATCGATGTACAAAAGCTTTGATCGTGTCATCCAGGCCATTAAGTACATCATCATTATCAAGTGTATGCTTAACAAATTTATTGAGTTCTTTTTTTCTATCGGCTGCTGTTAAGCTTCTAAAGTTGAAAGCGCCCTTATTATTGCTGTCTTCAAAGGAGCTAGAAAATCTAGCTGTAAACTCTCCTCGCTTATCTTCTTGTGCACCTTTAATGGATTGAGCAAAGTTATCAGCTGCATCTTTACCTCCTTTGACCTTGGTAGCATGTTCCGCACCGGCAACATCCCCTCCAATAGAGATCATGCCCTCTTCTTCTGGAGCAAGACCTTTTATTTTCTGAGCTGCTTCTTTTTCAGCATGAGAACCTTTTATTTTTTCTACCGCTTCTTCATTTGCGACAAAACCAGTTCCGAATGGATCACTTTCAAATTCAGGTAGGTCTCCCCCCACGGCAATTGCATTCAATGTATTGCTAAAGTCCTGCTGTTGGTTCTGATTATCAAAACTGTCCTCAAATTCACTAGTAAGTGCAGAGGCAAAAGCCTCGGGGTCAGGAAACTTTCCTTGTGCCTGAAAGGCCATGTTAAGAGCGAATGCCTGAGCCTCCTCTGGAGTATCAAATTTTTCAGAGGCTATTTCAGCTATCTTTTTTGCTGTCTCTACAGGATCTGCAAATTCTCCAGGTGCTACTGCGAATGGATCACCAACATCTTCCATAAATGGACTATTTGATGCAAACATATCTGATAATTGAAACTCGACTGCTTTTTCAAAAACGGCCTGACTAACAGGGTCTTCAATTTTATCTTCAAGTTGCGCCTTTATCTCGGAAATGAATTCTTGCTTAGATTCTTCATCTGGAAATTTTTCACGAGCTTGAGCAATCTGTCCTAGGGCAAATGCTTAAACTTCCGGTGCTTGTTCAAAATGCTTTTGTGATTCTTCAACCAGATTAGCTGCAGCTTGCTTTGGAGCTACAAATTCAGGAATCGGAAGTACTTCTTCATCTTGAGGGATCAAGTTTTCTGAAGCAAATATATTTATTGCTGGTCCACCTTCACCTGTCGCTTTTGCTTCGAGAAGTTCTTTAAAAACTTCTTGCTGCTTTGGTGGCAAAGGATCACCTATTTCATCTGCTAATATATCTGCGAATTGTTTTGCTTGCTCAGGATCATCAAAATGCTCGTTTGCTTTTTGAGCCAACTGAATAGCAAACGCTTGAGCCTCTTGTGGACTGGCAAAGTTTTCTTCTGCAAATTGCACGGCTTGCTTCGCGGCTTTAATGGGGTCAGCAAATTCCCCAGGAGGAACAGCAAATGGATCGGAATCTGAGTCGAACTTCGGAGGAACAAACGTTTCAGGATCAACTGCAATATTGAACCCTTTTTCTTCTACCGATTGTTTACCTGCAAGGATTTCGTTAACTTGATCTGCTGTTATATTCTTCGTTAAATCTTCGGCTACATTTTCTGATATTTGTTTTTTAACTTTCTCAAGTTTTATTTCATCTTCTTGTAGCTCTTTTCTCGTCTCATCTCTAAGTGATAATGCTTCTTCCACCATGGGCTTCTTCTGCATCATCTCAATCATATAGTCTTCATCTGCTTTTTTCATACCAGCAGGAAGCTCTTCAATAGGAATGGCCTGCATAACTTGTCCAAAATCTTCGGCCGTCATTTCAGTGATATTTTTATCTGGAAAAATTTCTTGAAATTTGTTTTCAACTTTTGCTAGTACTTCTTCTCGAACCTCAGGATTTTCAAGAGGTGAATCATTAGGAGGGGTTGGGATTTCAAAAAAACCTCCAGGAAGATCTTGATCGGCAAGTTTATTTTGCTTTTCGGCTAATTCTTTCTCTTGCTCAACTTGCGGAACAAAGTCTTTGAGTTTTTTGTCGACCTGAGCAATTAATTGTGAGGTAGTCTTAATATTATTAAAAGCTAAACCCTTAATTTTTTGATCTGCATTTTTACTGTAAAAAGCAGTCAAAACTACTTTCCCAGGCTTCTCGATATAACTCACATCTAAAAAGTCACAACTTTTTGCAGCAACACCGAGTAAGAACTGTAAAGGTTCATCATTTTCTACGTCACCAAAACAGTCCATCATAAATTCAGCAGTAAAGCTGTCAACCGCAGCATATATATTTATAGCTAAATGTTCTTCATTAGAAGCGTATTCAAATTCAAAAGGCACTTGTGCTTTGCCCGATTGTTTTAGGTAAGTTAGATAAAAAACAACATGATCAACAAAGCTTCTAAGTGAAACGATATTAAATCCAGCATCAAATGCTTCAGTAGAAAGTCGATCTAGCGACTGTCCCATATTCAGATGGTTTATCACATTGAATTTCTTAAAATTATCAAAAAGACTACTAAAACTCTCATCGAGGTGAATATTGCTGTTTTCTTGGATGAATTTCGTTAGCGCATATTTTCCAATCTCGGAGTCAGCAAATTCAGAGTTCATAAATAGCCTACCGCTATTTAGAAGGAATGTTTTAACTTGCTCTTTACGCCCTAAACAAATGATCCTAATACCACGTTCAACACAATTAAATTCTTTGGCTTTTTCTTTTGCTTGCTCAACAGAATCAACCAGTATCAAGTCAATCTTAGTATCAAGATTCACTTCATCTCTAGTCACAACCTCAACATCTGCCTTTTCAAAAAAGCCCTTCAGTTCCTCAGAGAGGTCTCCAAATGAATTGAGAAGAATTTTAGACTGTTGACTCATCTAAGCAGCTTCTCCTTTTTTCCCTAAGGCCCATGTCATACAATCCTCCCAATTGTGAATCATTTTCAAAATTGGAAGTAAGTAGCCATCTTCAATATTTTTTAAATTATCAAAATAATCTTTTACGATGAGCTTTCCATCTCCATGTTTAAAAACATGCTCCTTAAAAGGAACCAAATAGTCGCAAAAAATAAGTAATGTCTCTGCATCACTCATTGCGGAGTAACTATGTCCTTCAGGAAAACCTGAGCCATCTGTTTTTTCATGATGAAATTTTATAAAGTTTATCACTTCTGGATAGGTAAAATGCTCTTCTTGTTCTTTGGCACGCTCATAACTGATGAAAGGGTGATTCTTGAAAACTTGAATCTCTCCTTCAGAGCGACGATATTTTTTCATTATTTCAATTCCGGTTCCCGGTTTATTTCTCTCTGCTTCACAAGCCAGAGACATGACAAAGTTGAAGTTTCCAAAGTCGACAAGTCCGTAGTCCATAATGAATGCAGTATTGTAGAGATCTTTTATAAACCAATAATCAAGATATCCATTTACTAAAGCGGCAATACTCGAAAGAGCACTTATCAACAATGCCCTTGTGTATAGAAGTGAACTTTCTTTTTGCACATGATCTAAAATATGAGGAGGATAAATATAGAACTCCTCAAAAGCAGCAATGACGAAAGTTAAAAAGCTTTTTTCATCAGTTAGCCAGTAGTCTTTCGCAATCTTTTCTAAAATAAAATCTCGTTGAAGTATTTTCTGACTTTCTGTTTTAGCTGTACGTAGCTCTCTCCAAGCACTCTTATAGTTATTTAAATCTTCATCATTGATAATATCTAACTGTTGTAAAGTAAGCATTCCCTTATCTAGGTAATGCGAAATAAAAGAAGGCTCAACAAAGTCTCCCGCTCGAAGAAGAGAGAGGTGATTGTCTCCAGGAAGAGTGTGAAAAAAATGGGCACGAGAAATCGTTTGTGTCTTAACTTCAGACAACGACACTTTTTTCAAGTCTTCTTTATTGAATTCAATTCCGTTAACTTTAACCGTCATTGATCTCCCTGCGGGTTTATATTCATTAACTTATCGGAATTGTTAAGCGGAAATTTAAAATATTGGGGACTAACGACTGGTTTTTTCGTATTATTTGTTTAATTTCGTACCCATTCCAAATTTCGAGAGGTTAAGATGATTGAATTAGTCGATATTGCTATAATTTTGGTTTACCTGATAGGAATTTTTTTCCTGGCCACTATTTCTGGAAGAAAACACTCTGGTAATGGTTTGGTTGAAGACCAATATTTAGCAGGTAAATCACTCACCTTTTATGAGTCTTTGGGCTCAATTATTGCGACGGAAGTTTCGGCACTCACCTTCTTAGGAATTCCCGCTTTTGCCTTTGGAAAAGATTTTAGTTTTGTTCAAATTTATTTTGGCGCGATTTTCGGAAGAATTATTATTGCCAAATTAATGTTACCGCTAGTTTATGACAAAGGAATAACCGTGTATTCGGTCATGGGAAAATTTGGAAATGAAAATGGTCAAAGGGCCATAGCTGGTTTTTATTCTCTGAACAAGTTTTTAGCAGTTGGTGTTCGTCTTTTCTCAGGTTCAATACTGGTAGCTCAATTTTTTAACCTCAATATTTACATCGCTGTGTTTATGATCTGTGTTGTAACATTTTTTTATACCTTAATCGGTGGACTCAAAGCGGTTGTTAGAACTGATATCGTACAAATGGCTTTATTTATATTTGGTGGAATTGTTGCCCATTACCTAATTCCTAACGTCGCCAATCAATCATGGAGTGAATTGATGGCAATTGCAGCAAGTGCTGGGAAAACACAGATTATTGATTTTTCTAACCCTGGCCTATTCTTGATCGGAGTAGCAGGAGGAATTCTTTTTGATATGGCCACTCATGGAGTAGATCAAGATTTCGTCCAAAGACTAACAGGAAACTCTTCTATGCGAAGTGCTCAAAAGGCCATCATCCTCTCAAGCTTCGTCTCCATAGCAGTTGGTCTTCTTTTTCTAGGAATCGGATCACTACTTTGGGCCTATTACCAGTCTCATGCTCACCCAGGAGTAGCAAACGACAAATTATTTGCTTATTTCATCACCAATCATTTTCCTGCCGGCATTCGAGGACTTATGGTTGCAGGTGTTCTTGCAGCAACAATGAGTACTTTGGACTCTACCATCAATGCATTAAGTTCGACTCTTTACAACGATATATTAAGGCATAAGACTGGTGACAAAGAGCAGATAACTAAACTTTATAAAAGAGATACGCTTCTTATAACTTTTGGGCTTATGATAATTGCTTTTATTGCTTCTCAGAGTGAAGGTTTGCTTGAATTTGGATTGAAAATAACCTCATGGACAGCTGGGTCGCTGCTTGCTGTTTTCTTTGCCACATTAGTTTTCAAGACTGCAAGG
>CATLVA010000150.1 GCA_950060715.1 uncultured Oligoflexia bacterium
TCCGTTTTATCTATTTCCGCTCCTGCTTGAGCAAATTGAGAAGTCAAAAGGTCAGTAATTTTATCAGTTACAGCATTAAGATCTTTTTCTTCAGCATTAACCTTGATTAGAAATGAATTCTTCTGAACTTCTCCACCAATTGACTGAACTGATGAAGAGCTAAAGCCTACTTTTTCTAAAGCCCCTCTTAGGTCTTCTAGGTTAACCGTTTCTTTTAAGTGAACTTGAACCTCAGCTCCACCTCTAAAATCGACCCCATAGTTTAACCCTTTTGAGAAGAACAGAAACAATGAGATGGCAACTAGTCCTAAAGATAGAGGAACTGCAAAAATAAACTTACCTGTAAAATCAACATTATATTTTTTCATTTTATAAAACCTTAAAAGCTAAATTAAATACTAATACTTTGTCCGCGAGTCTTATCCATATAAAACTGAAACATCATCTTTCCAACAAAATAAGCTGAATACACAGTACAAACGATACCAATAATCAATGTTACAGCAAATCCTCTGATTGGACCTGTTCCAAAATTTAATAGCATAAAGCCTGCTACTGCGGTGGTTAAGTTAGCATCAAGAATAGTCCAGAATGCTCTTGCAAAACCCGTTTCAACCGACTCTCTAACCGGAGTTCCGATAGCTAGTTCCTCTTTTATTCTTTCATAGATAATAATATTTGCATCAACGGCCATACCAACAGTTAAAGCAATACCAGCAATACCAGGAAGAGTTAAAGTTGCTTCAAGACCGACTAAACAAGCTAAGATGAAAATAATGTTTGCGATCAATGTCTTGATGGCAATGACACCAGAAGCTTTATAATAAACAAGAATGAAAAGAAGAACCAAAACACCACCGATAATACCGGCTTTTTTCGATCTCTCAATTGAGTCGTGCCCTAAACTAGGACCAACGATTCTTTGCTCTTGAAACTCTAGTTCAACTGGAAGTGCACCAGCTCTTAGAACTAAACTTAAGTCTCTCGCCTCTTTTAAAAGAGTGTTATAGTCACCTGCACCAAGAGTAATCTGTGCATTTCCACCACCGATTCTTGACTGGATATTTGGTGCTGAGTAGATATTACCATCTAGGATGATAGCTAGTCTTCGACCAACGTTTTCTCCAGTAACTCTCTCAAACTTATCTGCACCTTTTGATTTAAAAGTTAATCCAACGTATGGCTGGTTATCTTCTTGGTTTATCCTAACAGATGCATCTTGAAGATCTTCACCTGTAATATCTGTTCCCTGTTCTACTAAATAAGGAAGAAGAGCTACGATTTCGTTATTTGCTGGATTAATTTGCTTATCAAAAGCTAGTTCATACCCTTTTGGTTTTTCCTTATAGAATTCGTTCATTTTGGTTACGAACTCAGAGAATCGCTCACCTTTATTGAAAACAATTCCAGCTGCTTTGGCATCGGCCATCAACTTATTTAACTCTGCCGGCATTTGCCCGTCAGGATAGCTAGCAAGAGTTGGGTGAACTAATTTAAATTCTAACTTAGCTGTTTTACCGATTAAGTCTTTTGCTCTTTCGATATCATCAACACCAGGAAGCTGAACAACAATTCTATCAGCACCCAAAGATACGATCTCAGGTTCAGTAACACCAAACTCATCGATACGGTTTCTAATAACTTCAATAGATTTCTTTACCGAGTTTTGCTCGATTTCGTCTCTATATTGACGACCAATCCCAAAGCGAAGTTCATTATTATTCTCTCCAGTTAGTCTTACTGGGTAATTATAGAATTCTTTAATTTTATCTTTAGCCGCTTGCAATTGAAGTGGATCAGAAATAATGATTGTATGCATTGGATCAGTAATATCATCTTTCGTCAGAACACCGACTTCAGACTTAATCCCTTCATCCTTAAGAGTGTATTGAATTTTACTGATATAATTCTTTACCTCGTCAGCATAAACCTTGTTGAAATCAATACCCAAAACCATGTACAGACCACCTTGTAGGTCTAGACCAAGGTTAATTTTTGATTTAACCGGAAATGAGCTTGTTTTTGTATCAAAGTTCATCACGGTAGGAACCAATGACATGACTGCGATTAAAAACAGCGCGAGAAAGAAACTAAAGCGAAACCACCAACTACGATTCATTGACATATACCTTTTTACTGAAGTTTATAGGGTCAGAAAATTCTAAACAATTTTAAACAGTTGAGCAAAATAAATTAAGATTTTTGTTCAGGCTTTTTATTCTCTTGTAAACCAGTGTCCTTTGCAATCTTTTCTTCCATTGCATCGGCATCTTCTTTTGGTCCCCAAGGATCTTCCACTTCACCGTGTCCGGTTTCGTCATCTGGAAAATTATGGTCATGCTCTGGGTCATCGTTGAAGTCCCCTCTTGGTTGAGCATTTGCCTGAGTTTGAATTTGATCTTTTATTTGATCCATCGGATCTCGAATGGATTGAGTGACGCCTCTCATCGCTCTTTGAAATTCACCCACGCTTTTAGCTAGGGTCTTTGCTAGCCCCGGAAGTTTTTCCGGACCAATAAAGACCAACGCAATGAATAAAATAATGGCGATTTCACCGGCGCCTAATCCAAACATATTACTTCTTTTGGGCCTCAAATAAATTATTGGCAAGCCCTGCTACACTTAAACGAAGAACTTTAATTTTAGATCCACCTTCTAGTTCTAAAGTGACGATCTTCTCCGTTATTCCAGTTACTCTACCTAGGATACCAGAATTTGTGTAAACTTCATGTCCTTTTTCTAATGTTTTTAGAAAAGTTTGATGTTCTTGTGTTCTCTTCTTTTGCGGAACAAACACAAAGATATACATAATAATGATCACAAGGATCATAGGAACAAAATTCATGATTGTGTTTTGAGGGGCTGCTTGAGCTGCGTCTTGAGCAAATGCTGTCGCTATTAGGTACATGGACTCTCCTTAGTTTCTACCATCGATTTTCAGTGTATGATTTATAAAATTCTTTATAAAATTCGTCAAACTTATCCTCTAAGATAGCAGCGCGTGCATCTTGGACCATCTTTATATAGAAATAAAGATTATGATAACTAATCATCTGGCCAGCAAGATACTCACCCACATTAAATAGATGCCTGATATAACTTCGCGAATATTTCGAACACACTTTACAATCACATTCAGGATCTGGAGGTAGGGTATCTTCTAAGTACCGAGCTTTTTTAATATTTAGTGGACCGTGCTTAGTGAGGAACTGACCATTTCTCGCATTTCTCGTAGGAAGAACGCAATCAAACATATCAATTCCAGCTTTAATTCCATTTAAAACGTCCAATGGTTTTCCGACTCCCATTAGATATCGTGGTTTTTCTTCAGGCATGCGAGGGGCAAATTCATTTAAAAACGACACCATCTCTTCGTTTTTCTCACCAACCGAAAGACCACCTAAAGCATAACCTGGAAAGTCCATTTCAATTAGCCTATCCATGCATTCTTGTCTGAGGTCTAAGTGCAGTCCCCCTTGAATGATAGCGAATAAAGATTGATGATCTTGCAGCTTATAGTCTTTGCATCTTTTGGCCCAACGTAGGGTCAACTCCATGGACTCTCTTAGAGTCTCTTTGGTAGCTGGAAGCTTAGGACACTCATCAAAGATCATCACGATATCGCTTCCGAGTGCTTTTTGAATTTCCATTGATTTCTCGGGAGACAACATATGCCTGGAACCATCAATATGAGATTGAAACACAACTCCTTCTTCAGTTACTTTATTCAAGTCACTTAATGAGAAAACTTGAAATCCACCGGAGTCAGTTAAGATGGGTTTTTTCCATTGCATAAATTCGTGCAGTCCACCCATTTTATCTATAAGCTCATGACCAGGTCGCAAATAAAGGTGATAAGTATTACCTAAAATAATTTGAGCTCCCAATTCTTCTAGTTCTTCTTGCCACAAAGATTTTACTGAAGCCCTGGTTCCTACTGGCATGAATATAGGTGTCTCAATATTTCCATGGGCAGTCTCAATTAATCCCGCTCTCGCCTGTCCTGATTTTTTTTGTAATGTAAAACTTTTCATCGGTTCCTTAAAATTAACATGGCATCACCATATGAATAAAAACGGTAACGTTTTTCTACTGCTATATTATAAAGCTCTAATGTTTTTTCTCTCCCAACCAAACTACTCACGAGCATAAGTAGCGTCGACTTCGGTAAGTGAAAATTTGTGATAAGCCCACCAATAGACTTAACCTCTATCCCTGGATAGAGAAAAATATCGGTATCGCCTTGAAGCCTATCAAATTGTCCGTCATTATAAATCGATTCAAGCACTCTAAGGCTAGTGGTTCCAACTGCAATTCTATTTTGGGCCTGCTTAATCTTTGCAATATTCTCTGCATCGACTTCAAAGGTCTCACTATGCATTTTATGCTCGAGGATATTTTCAGCTTGCACGGGACGAAAGGTTCCCATTCCAACATGTAAGGTGACAAAGGCGCGAGATATACCACGCTCATCTAAGCGATTGAATAATTTTTCAGTAAAATGCAGTCCCGCTGTTGGAGCTGCTACTGAGCCTGTATTTTTAGCGTAGATAGTTTGATAATCTTCCTTGTCCTTATCATCTGCTTTTCCCTCTCTAATATAAGGAGGTATTGGAATATTTCCCACTTGCTCAAGGTAATCATAAAGTTCAGCTCCAGACATACTGAGACCGACCCAAAAAACGGCTTCCTCACCGCGCTTTATGATTTCAAAAATTAGTTCATTACAAAGAAACTTATCTCCAATATTCTTTTTCCCATTAGACTTAATCATAACGGGAAATAAGCCTTCTGTTGGAGTGAGCGAAAGTAAAAATAATTCTGCTTTTGCACCAGTTGGTTTTTGCCCCAAGATTCGGCAAGGATATACCTTTGATTGGTTAAAAACGATTTGATCTCCCGACTGAAGAATCTCAGGTAAATCTCTAAACACCCGGTGTTCAACACGATCTGACTCAGCATAATAAACTAATAATTTGGACTCATCCCGAGGATTAGCAGGTCTAGCAGCAATAAGAGAGGGATCGAGCTCATAGTCGTAAGATGAAGTAAGTAAATCAGGATTTTCCATTTGAGTCATTTAGCATATAATTTAGACATGAAAAAGTCCTATGTATTCATATTCTTCTTAACTGTGAGTGCGCAAGCGAGTTATC
>CATLVA010000151.1 GCA_950060715.1 uncultured Oligoflexia bacterium
TCATTTTTAGTCTCTTAATTTTCAAACAAACTTAACTCCATATATCGCCAATATTGATGCTAAAGAATATGTCATCGATGGTGAAACGATTAAACAAAACCTTCTCAAGCAAATTTGTGGGAGTGTTTTATGGTCACAAAGTATGGGATCGCTTCCAGATGATACCGTGTGTATTGAAGTTGGACCGGGAAAAGTTTTAACTGGTCTCAACAAAAGAATCAATAAGAGTTTCAAGACCTACACGCTGGATAATGGGTTTGAAGGTCTAGAGGAGTTTTTAAATGAATTATTCTGATTTAGAAAATAAAGCCGTTCTTATCACTGGTGCTAGCCGTGGTATTGGTAAAGCAATCGCTGAGTCGCTTGCAAAAAACAAAGCACACGTTATTTTCAATTACCGTGGTGATGAAGCTAAGGCACAGGAACTAGCGGATCATCTAAGCTCACTTGGAGCATCAAAAGTAGGGATGATTAAATTTGATGTGAACGATATTGAAACGATGAAGTCGAATATTGATTCATATGTTAAAGAAAACGGTCCTATCTCTGGACTAGTTAATAATGCTGGTATCTCGAAGGACCAACTTGTTCTAAGAGTTAAACCAGAGGATATTGACTCTATTATTGATACCAACTTAAAAGCTGCGATGATTTTAACTAACCATCTCTCCCGTCAATTTTTAAAAGCAAAAGAAGTTTCAGTTGTTAATATGAGCTCTGTAGTGGGACTTATGGGGAACACATCTCAAAGTGTATACTCCGCATCGAAAGCAGGCTTAATCGGATTTACGAAAAGTTTTGCTAAAGAACTAGCTTCTAGAAAAATTCGCTGTAATGCTATTTGTCCGGGTTTTATTGCCACCGATATGACAGAAGCGATTGATGAGAAAGCTAAAGAGCATTACCTACAAACTATTCCGCTCGGAGAATATGGACAGGCTCAAGATGTTGCCAATTTAGCGCTTTTTCTTCTAAGCAACACTTCAAAATACATTACAGGTGAAGTGATTAAAGTTGATGGAGGGCTGTATATCTAACCGATATACATCCAACCGTAATGAGGGCCTAAATATTGAAAGACATGTTGCCCTTCTTTAGAAATCTTAAGTGGCTCTGGAGAGGAATTAATCGAGTGATTTCCTCCAGAAACATAAAGTCTCCCAGCCCCCTCTAGCATTAGCGTTTCTAATTCATAAAGTTTTGGCTCTAAATTGAGAGTGACGTCAGCTTTTATCAATAATTTTGAGTTATTTTTAAATCCCAATATCCGCCAAAATTTTGTGCTAACAAAAGTGAAAAGCCCACCCAGAACCGGCAGTGAATAGATCAAAAAATTTCTTCTTTTCATGTACTTAGTATATCATAGATATATATTTTTCTGTCAAAGCTTATAAAAATCTGGAGGTTACCGATGACAATACCAGCTAAGCCAGATGCTCCGCTACTGAAGGTCGTAAAAGTTTCTGATGGAGGTGCAACAGCGGGCGATATCTTAGATCTTAACCCTAATGTAAATGACCCTCTTGCAGCAACAGAAGCTTATTGTCTGCTAGTAACTACCACAAACAACGCTGCGAATCCTACTCCGAAAGGTCACCTAATGGCGGAAAAGGTTTGGAACTGCGTCTGGAATGATTATGCTGACTTTCAAGAAATGGCAGAAGACGAAGTCATCCCGGGAAAAGCCTATTTCGACAGCTATGAAGGCGCAAAGATCTGTACTGAAAGATGTCAGCTAGCCGTTATGGGGATAGCCTCAGATACCTTTGCTCAAATCGTCGGAAAAATGCCAGAAAAAAGACAAGTCCCTATTGCGGTAGCAGGTTGGGTTCTGGCTTATTGTGATAAACAATATCCTTGTGGAACTCCACTAACCAATGACGAAAACGGCAATTTAACTGAAATGTCATTATCCGAAAAAAAAGAATTTCCCGAGCGATTAATTGCGACCTATAAAAAGCCTGAAAATAATGACTATTTTGGAACTGAAGATTTCAAAGTCCGGGTTGATGGCCGCCACTGGGTAAAGGTCAAATAATATGTTTAAGCTAAATCAAAAAGGGATGAGTTTAGTCGAAGTCACTGTCGCTGGAGCTGTCGCGGTAGGACTGAGCCTTGGAATCATGCAGTTGAATCAGTCTTCTTTTAAAGGTGCAAACAAAGTAAAAACAGATACTGAACTTACAGACTTTCAAAACTACCTTAAAATGCATCTAGCTAAAGGTGGAAACTGTGCCCTAACTCTGGAGGGGGCTGGATATACTGTAGGTGCTGGTGCTATGGCACTAGGCTCACTAAACATTGAATTATCTTCCACTTGGGATGCAGCAACCAGAACCTATGTTGTACCCGCAACTCCTAATCGATTATTACTTACGGCTAATGGAACGACTCCCATCCCAAAGTTTCCTAATTGGAAAGTAGATAGTATCGATCTGGAGCCACTTACTAATATTGTCGTCGACCCCCACGGCCATACTTCAGGAACTTGTGTGCTTAAGCTCGGTGTAAATCGAAGTGAGTTTACAGATGGCGATAGCAAGAGAACCTATGGTGCAAGAAACCTAGAGTTCTCTATTCCTTTAAGCTGTAGCGTAGACCCGATAGATGGTACTAAAATTGGATACTGTATTTCAGATACCACAGTAAGAATGGGTTTCTGGTCTCTCGCGACAGCGAACCCAACAGAAGGAATTAAATATGATTACGATGTTTATCTGGGAAAGAGTTTAGTCGTAAGTGAGCATGTTGTTATCGAGTCTGATCAACGAATTAAAGAAGCAATCACTCCACTAGAGAATTCACTTGAAAAAATTTCAAGTATTAAAGGATATAAGTATAATCTTAAAAATAAGACTGAGCCCCAAATTGGCCTTCTGGCTCAAGAAGTTGAAAAGATCTATCCAGAGGCGGTAGAAACGAAACTCGATGGAACAAAAGGTGTTCGTTATTCAATGCTTATTCCCGTGTTAGTTGATGCTCTTAAAGAACAACAAAAAATCATTCAAGAGCAGAACAAAAAGATCGAGAAAATAGAAAAGGAACTGAGCAATAAAAATCTACGTAAAGCTGACTAATTCTAAGAAGAATACGGTTAAGGTCTATGATT
Organism: uncultured Oligoflexia bacterium; assembly: GCA_950060715.1. The sequence goes on from CATLVA010000151.1 coordinate 3,110, forward strand.
TCGAAAAAGATAACTTGCTTGTTGGTCGAAGCAAAGGGGCTGATTTACCCATCGGTGATGACTCCATCTCAAGACAACATTTAAAAATTCATCGAGATGGAAATGATATTTATGTCGAGGACATAAGTGTTTCAAATTGGATAGCAATAAACGAAAATAGAATTCCTAAAAATACCCAAGTTAGAGTTTTTGATTTTACCGAAATAGTTATGGGAGAGGGAATAACCCTTTCAATAACTACGCAGCACCCAGATGAAGACCTTCCCCCTTCGCTAGATAGAACTCAAATAACTGATGAAATTTTAACCAGAGAAACAAGAGTTCATCAGCCACACATGTCGGCTAGCGTTGGAACTAAAGCAAAGAGAGTCTCACGCACAAATAAAAAAAGCGAAAAGAATAAAAGCTATGCATTCAAACAATTACTAGTGATCATATTTCTTGCAGCGTCGTTACTTATCTACGAATTTTTCTTAACTGATTCATCTTCTCAGAACACTACTAGCCCTGAGCCCCCACCATCCCACAAGAAATCGAAAGTAGCCGTTACCACGAACGCTCAAAATAGAGCTCGAACCGGCAATAACTCTTCCAGTACGATTAAAAAATCGGAAATTACTTACGGACCAGACACGAGTAATATGATTTCACATCTATCTAAAAATAATCTGTGTGAAACAAGTCTAGCTCAAGAATGCAAAAAGATTTTCATTGAAACCGACCCAGCGGACTTCATTGTTCAGAGGGATTCTCCAAGTGAAGTCATTCTCTATCGTGAATATTTTCACACCTTGAGAGTCTTTTTCGCTTCTGATACAAAGGGTTTTAGAGCTCAAGAAAAAAATCCAAAAATCTGGCCTGTCCTTGCAAGTTTTAATCTACTCGACAAAGGTGTATTAACAAGCTTTGAAGCCAAACAAATAACCAAGATTAGAATTAACATTTATAAAAAATACGGCGATCAAATTACAGAAAAATACCAATATAATTTAGACACAGATCAATATAAAAGGATCAATTTTAAAGAAGTCGAGTTAGCACAAGAAAAGGTCAAAACTAGCGGAGATTACTCCTATTTCGACAAATACGTAATTCAGCACTTGGAAGTCGTTTCAGGTAAATAATACATACGCCACGCAGCATCAAAGGAATCCCCTCTTTTCGTTCAGTTACTAATGAATTATTAAGGTTGACGGTAGTTTATACATTTAATTAAAATACAGGTGAATTTTTTAAGGAGACAATAATGGAAATTCAAAGCAAAGTTATTAATATCGTAAGTGAAGCAGCAAATGTTGAAGCTGCAAATATTAAAGCAGAAACTAGTTTCGTAGATGATTTGAATCTTGACTCTCTAGACATGGTAGAGATGATGATGAAAATGGAAGAAGAATTTGGGATTGAAATTCCTGAAGAGAAAACTGAAGAGCTTAAAACTATCGGCGACGTAGCTGAATACTTAAAAGCAAACGCTAACTAAAATAAGCCTCCTCGAGAGGCTCTTTTTTTAAGAGAATTATGCAATTACAAAGAGTAGCAATTACAGGTGTGAGCGCAATCTGCGGATTAGGCCACAATATGCAAGAAGTTTGGGATAATGCCTTAAAGGGCATTTCAGGAATTAGTATGATAGAACATGCTGATCCAGAAATGTGGCCCGTGCAATTTGCTGGACAGGTGAAAAACTTTGCCATTGCAGATGATATTCTCGATCCAAAAGAACAAAAACGTTTTGATACCTTTATTCACTATGCACTTCATTGTGCTGATGAAGCGATTAAGACTGCAGGGCTTTTAGATTCCGGCTACGATCCATTAATGATTGGTTCAGTTTTAGGAACAGGACTTGGTGGATTTCCGATGATTGAAAGTATGCAAGATACTTATCGTGATAAAGGTCCAAGACGAGTTAGCCCATTTTTTATTCCCGCTTTTATTCCTAATATGAGTTCGGGAAAAATATCACTGAAATACAATTTCAAAGGTGTAAATTACGCCACCTCTAGTGCATGTGCTTCAGCCTCTCACGCTATTGGCGCAGC
>CATLVA010000152.1 GCA_950060715.1 uncultured Oligoflexia bacterium
CAGAGAAATTAATTTTAAAACTGATCCTATTGAGACATATGTGGACGGGGAATGGCTAAAAGCGAGGGGGACAACTCTTGGTGCTGATAACGGGATCGGTTGTGCTGCTGCTTTGGCGACTATTTTCGATAAAACAATGGTTCACCCGCCGCTTGAACTACTTTTTACGGTAGATGAAGAGACAGGACTTAATGGGGCCCTAGGTTTAGAGCATAAGTACTTAACCGCGAAGAAAATGTTGAATCTCGACACAGAAGAATGGGGGAGGGTTTATATCGGCTGTGCCGGTGGGATTGATTATGAAGTTTCGGGAGAAATGCATGTGGTGGCAGCTTCCAAAAAAGAATTCTATAAACTCCAGGTTGAGGGATTTGTTGGAGGACATTCAGGTCTTGATATTCATGAGCAAAGAGGAAATGCCATAAAATTTTTAGGTGAAATCCTCTCCAAAGTTCAGAACGAAATTGAAATCGCAGAAATCCGAGGGGGGAAAGCCCACAATATTATCCCGAGAGATGCATTTGCTTTAATTGCATGTGACTCAGGGATGGCCGAGAAAATAAAGTCCACGGCAGATCAGGTGTTGAAAAAGTGGATGAGCTTTCTTCCTGAAGAGGATAAAGCTGCCAAAATAAGCCTCACTTCTATAGATGCGATGGAGTCGGTTCTATCAAAAGAGAGTAAGCAGAATTTGTTGAAATTGATCACATTGTTTCCTCATGGGGCTCATGCCTTTGATTCGTTGGAGGAAAAGCTCGTTTCTATGAGTAATAATATGGCCAGGTTATTGGTTGTTGCAGGAAAACTCTATATCCAGAGTTCATTAAGATTTTTTGACCGCGAAGAGGTTAGGAGTATTGAAGATCAGATTCGAACTTTAGGTGAAATCTTCAATCTAAAAGTAGAATGTCATTCTGAGTATCCAAGTTGGAAACCAAATCGAGATAACCCACTTCTTGATCAAGTTAAAGACGTGTACAAAGAATTGTATGGTGAGTTTCCCGAGGTAAAAGCTATACATGCCGGTCTTGAGTGTGGCATCCTGAGAGATAAGATTGGTGAAATTGATGTAGTTTCATTTGGGCCAACCATCATGGGGGCTCACTCGCCAGATGAAAGGGTTTATATTCCTTCTGTTGAGAAATTTTGGGACTTATTTAAAGCCGTTATGGCGAAAATTTAGGAGTTATTCGTTATGAGTTATCAAATTTATAAAATGATCCATGTGATCTCAATCGTTCTTTTCTTTTCTATGTTTGCAAAAGCGGCTTACGCAGGAAAGTCTGAGAAAGCGGATAAAATCTCAACAGGTATTTTTTTAGTTCTCATACTTATTTCTGGTATGGGCTTAATTGCTAGAATTGGAATTTCTCATGGTGCTGGCTGGCCGGTTTGGTTATATATGAAACTAGGGATCTGGCTTATCGTTGGTGTTGTAGGGCATGTTTCAATGAAGCGTTTCCCTCAACATGCAGTAAAAGTTTTCTGGGGATCGGTTGGATTTTTAACTCTGGCGAGTTTTTTAGCGAATTATAAACCGTTCTAGGATTTGCCAAGCCGCCGCATTCTACTTAAAATAATCTGGTATGATCAGGTTAATAATCGACGTCTATACTTTTTTAGTTTTATTGGATGCTATTTTGTCATGGTTACCCCAATTTGAACGAGAGCAGTGGAGACTTTGGATAAAAAAAGTTGTTGGTTATTCAGTAGATCCTGTTAGGAAATTCCTATCAAAACAGGTGAATCTTGAATTTGATATAAGCCATCTAATTGTCCTGATCGTATTACAAATGATTCCATCTTTATGGTAGAGCAAGGATGCACTATGTTTGATGATATCAGTTTTCTGGTACAAGAAACTTTCAAAGACGCTGAACAGAACCCAAAGAGGGGTTTTTTCTCTAATTTTTTAAATCAAGAGCAATTACCTGAGTCTTCTGGAGTTCTATTTCACTTACAACAAAATGATTCGACGTTTGTCGTAAGGATACTTCCGTCTAAAAATCTTCGCTCTGATTTTAAAAATATCAAGAAACACCCCGATCTATTTCCTAATTTGAGGTTAGATCATGAACTGGTGGCGCAAGGAGAGCTAAGATATTACGAATGCGATTCTTATCAATTAGCTTGTTCGCTAAAAAATAACCTGGCCAATAAGAGGTTTCCGGTTTTTGAAGAAAATGTCTTTAATGTTTCAGACCCAGGAGATTCTTGGTGGATGGGACGTGATGAAGATGAACTTCGTGTTTACTTCAAGCTATCTCGTACCGAAAAATTAGATCGTTTGGTAAAACTTGGGCCACTAGGGGACAGAAAGATTTACGAAAACCTCTTTTTACAAATGCGTGGGTATTTTCAGAAACTATTTCCTCTAAAGAATTTTTCTAGTGGGCATGGGCAAATAACAATTAAAACCGATGATCCAACCAATGCAAATTTTCAGGGACTAATGGATGTCTTTGAAAAAGGTTTGGTTGGTCCAGAACTTTTTGAGTTTTTATGTGCTTGGGAAATGTCTCCAGATTCACAAGACTATCTAGACTCTCTTCAAAAAGCCAACTTCACTCTGATTGAGTTAGCGACTCTTAGAGGTTTTTGGGTAGAGATCGAAAATCTTTTAAACAACTAATTTTGGTTAGTGTTTTTAGCAGCAAGATAGCCGGTAACCATAATTTGCGCCAGCATTCCTAATTGCTCGTCATCTTCTACGCCGTAGAAGTCTTCGATATGATCAACAAATAATTCGATTTGCTCGTTAGTAAGGTAAGCTTCAACTAAGCTCATCAATTCTTCCGATTCCATTTTAGAGATTTTTTCAAAAAAGTTTTCTAATTCATTCATGGAGGAATTCATAGCTTGATACCTTTCTTTCGTCAAAGTAATAGAGGGGGTAAAATTTTCTACTTTTTATGGCCAGTTGTGTTGAAATAATAACTGATTTAAAATATTATAAAAAGCACAATAAAATCAGCTACTTATTGGGATTGTTTTGGAATTCGTTTTTGATAAAAATTTTAGTGATAATACTGACGAAGATATCTTCGAGAGTCCCTTCCAGCAGGCCCTTTCCAGCTCTAGTTCAATCAATAATTCAGTTGCAAGATCTCCTCGTCGAAGTGTCGCTACGAGCTTTGACGAGGTAGAATTTAATCCACCACCAAAAAGAAAAAAGGCAAAAAAATCAAAGCCTAGACCAAAATATATTGGGACCACAGCTAAAACAAAGAAGTGGTATCACGTTTTTGGAAAGATTACTGCCTATAAGCTTGCTTGGTTAACAGCTGGTTTTTTTGTTTTGAGATTAGTATTTATGGAGAGTGGAATTTTAGATTACCACCGCATGAATCAAACAATCGCCGATAAAGAAAAATCTCTCGTTGAACTAAGACAAGAAAACGCAGATCTCATAAAAGAAATTAAAAAAATCAGAACTTCATCTGCTTATCAAAAGAAGATGGCAAGAGAGCATCTTGGAGTAATCGCTCCTAACGAATATTTAGTTGTCTTTAGTCGTAAATAACTCATTTAGACTCTTAATATTGGCGATAAATATCTCACTACTTTTAATATCAAAATTTATTTAGTTGAGTAAAGTATTGAAATTAACGTGTTTTTTAAATTAATTTAATACTTATTGTTCGGCTTAGATTTACTGATAGAATTTAAGAAGGATTTCTAACTGTAGTACGTGGGTTGTTTATGAAATTTTTAATTATGTTAATCATCCTAGTGGGATGTGAAGTTTCGGAAGAAACGAGTCAGTTTAAAAAACAGGATAAAGCTTCGATCATCAAATACACTGAAGATCCTGAAGATCAAAATAATTTCGGGGGAAGTGGAGCTCCAATCGATTGGAACTTGGATTCAAATGTCCTCTTATTTCAAGATAACTATGAAGACTCCTCATTTAATAAAGGTGGCGATGTTTCCAAATACGGACTTTATAATCCCGATACCCTGATGGCCTTTTCAGATCCAAACGATGGAAATAAGCTTAAATTTCTTATTACCGAATGGTCTAATGCAAGAGTATTAATTTGGAACAAGGTTCCGGAATCTAATAATGACTATCCAGATGTCGTCGTTGGCCAATCTGATTTTGATTCCAGTGGGGTTAACAACGGTGGAATAAGTGCTTCAACTCTAAATAATCTTAACTCGGCTACTGTATGTTCTACTGGTGAGTTAGTTGTAGCTGACAGACAAAATCATAGAGTTCTAATCTATAACAAAGTTCCCACGACTAATGGTGCTGCAGCAGATATCGTTATTGGACAGGCGGACTTCACTTCAAATAGCGCAAACCAAGGGGGCACACCTGCCGCCAACACTGTAAGTGGTCCTCAAGGTGTGAGCTGCTATGACGGAAAGCTCTTTATCGTAGACTCTAATAATAGAAGAATTTTGGTGTTTAATAATCTACCGAGTTCGAATAACGCTTCAGCTGATTCTGTTATTGGGCAGGACGATTTTACAACTAATACATCAGGCTGTAGCGCTACAAAGTTCAATTCACCACATTCAGTAAGTTTCTATAACGGACAGATGTTTTTGGTTGATCAGATGAATCATCGTATTTTAATCTATGACAATATTCCTACGGGAACGACACCAGCTTCATATGTAATCGGCCAAGATAACTTCACTTCCTGTGGTTCTAACCGTGGAGCAGGAGTTTCCACTCCATCACAGGGGAGTCTCTATGTTCCACAAAGTATCTCCATAAATAAAAATGGTCTGCTGGCCATAGCGGATAGAAGAAATAATCGAGTTTTATTTTACACGCTTCCGTACGAACAAGGAGATGTGGCAGCAGGTATTATCGGACAAGATAGTTATGACTCAAATGCAGTTGCCACACCTGGTGAAAATAATTTTGAATGGCCGATAGGTCTTATTTTTCATGGCGACAAAGTATGGGTTATTGACCAACAAAGACATAGGCTTTTGACGAGTGATGTTCCAAATGATCTTTAAGTTAGCTGTAGTCTTACTCGGTGGGTTTTATACTTTTAGTGCAATTGCAAATCAGATTGATTGCGAAGAGTTTCCTGCAATGAAGAAGATATGAATGACCGCCCCATTTATGCCTGGGACTGGTTACCCTAAATGGTTCAGTCCGATAAGGACTTAGAA
>CATLVA010000153.1 GCA_950060715.1 uncultured Oligoflexia bacterium
ATTTTTTCATAGAATAAGCGCTTTTATTCGATTTTCTTCCAACAATAGATACACTTCCCTTATAGAGTTTAACTGTCACTTCGCCTTGAACTTTAGATCTTTTTTCGTCAACTATTTTTTGAAGTGATAATCTTTCTTTGGAAAACCAAAATCCATTATAAATAAGTTCAGCATATCTTGGCATAATTTTATCTTTTAAATGCATTGTTTTTTTATCTAATATTATGGATTCAATTGCTCTGTGAGCAAACATTAAAACCGTTCCTCCTGGAGTTTCATAAATACCTCTAGACTTTATTCCTATAAATCTGTTTTCAACTAAGTCAACTCTACCCACGCCATTTTTTCCAGCTAAATTATTTAATTTTTCAAGTAACTTACTTGGTATATATTTTTTTTTATTTATTGAAATAGGATCTCCATTTTTAAAACCAATTTTAACTCGAGTAGTTTTTGATGGTGTTTTTTCCAGTGAAATAGTTCTTTGAAAAAGATATTCTGGAGGATTTTTGTTTGGGTCTTCAAGCATTTTTCCTTCGGTAGAAGTATGAAACAAATTATCATCTACAGAAAAAGGTGATTCGCCTTTTTTATCTTTTGGTACTTGAATCTCCATTAAAACCCAATTGTCTGATGCATACTCGGTGCTGTCTCCAGCATTAACAGCACCATAGAGTCCGTAGCCGATCCAACCTTTTTCATCAGGAAGAAAGGCGCGGAAGCTATTTTTCCAACCTTCAAAAGTTGCACGAAGAGCCGGGTCATCGTATTCAGCGATAATATTTGCTGAGAGTCCCATTTCAGTTAGGGTGTAGTAGGTGTAGAAATAGACCGGACGAGTTAGTGCTCTTACTCTAGGTTGCATATCGCTTACGAAATAGTTTTTTAATTCTTCAACTTCTCTTTGATCAACTTTAGAGTAGTCGCTAATTAAATTTTCACATGAATTCATATCAGTTGGTGCAAACACATGATTGCTAGTGAGCTCTTCATTCGTGGAAGCATCATAGATTCTAAATTGATAGAGTCCATTTTTATATCCGGCCCAGTGACAAAACATTCCGTCTCGATAAGATTCAATATAGTCCTCACACCAGTTGAGGCGACCTGCAAATTCACTTGGGTGACCAACTTGAACACTATCACTGATTCGTCTCACTTCGTATTGGTTATTGCCGCGGTAAGTACAGATGAGTCCGTGGTCACTGGTGTAAATGGTATTTTGACAGTACTTTAGAGAGCTTGATCCGGTTGTCCCGTCTCCAATAACTTTTCCTGTGCTGGCATTATATACCTGAAAATTTTTTTCGTTGGTGTAAGTACAAATAGTATCGTTTTTGTAAGATTTAATATATTGCTGACAATACCGCTTTTTTGTCACTCCACTTTCACCGATTTGCTTACCGGTAGATTTGTTAAAGACATAGTAGACATTATCTATCTTTCGGCATTCTAGGTCACGTCTTCCGGCAAAGGCATTTAATGACACCGCAAAGATCAAGCAGATTGCAAACTCACGCCAGTTTAGGGAATAACTCATTTCTCTCTCCTCATATTCAAATTCAAGACAGTGTCTAAACTTTAAACAAGTCTAAATTCTTTAATACCTTGAAATCTCATATTTCGTTTTTTTCTTACTAATATATAGAGCAAGGCGGATGCCAAAATTAAATTTTGTCAAAAATCTATACACGCCTGTATTAACTTCAAAGAGCCTCAAACTAAATCCAATTTCAAGCTAGACTGTGCTCAAAGAACAAAGGAATTAAAATATGAGCAAGTATTTAGTTACAGTTGTTGCACTCGCAAGCTTAGCAGGATCAGCATTGGCGACAGACTTACCAGTTGGAACGGAGAAAGATTTTCAAGAACATAATTTAACTGAAAATACCAACATGGAAGCGATCATGGAGACTCTTAGAACAGCTCCAACCGTAAAATTTTCAGATCCGGTGACAGAGTATAACGGAGAAATAAATTATTTTGTGGATATTGAAGCGGACGGTACTTACGACGAAACTGGTGAAAGATGTCATGTCGAAATTTTTAAAAGAAAAACTGTATATGAAGAGTATATTTTTAAAAAGAAGGAAAAGCCTTCTGATCGCATCGGGTATTTGGCAACACTTTCAAATGTAGCGACTCAAATGGATTACGGTGTTCGAATAAGTGATGATGCAAATAAAGATAGAATTGGAGACTTCTCTTTTGAAAGGGAAAATGTAGAGAATAGAAAAAATGGTGGAGTCAGACTTGGCTATTACGATACTGGATCGGACTCGATATTTTCAAATAGAGAAATTGTAAATATCTACCGCGAGAATAACGGGGATATTGTATTCGAAGGAATACTGGACGCTTATTGGGGATTTCGATCAAAGGGTGCTCCGCCAAAATACGAAGAAGACCATGTTAAATGCAGAATAAAACTTAACTAAAAAAGAGGACAAATATGAAATTTTTAATGACAACTATTTTAATGGCAAGTTTTTCAAGTGTATTTGCAGCAGAGTATTCTTATGAATCGAGTACTAGTTGTAAGACATTTGAACATGGTATTGGAAATGTGAATAAACATCTACCGGATGATCTAAAGCTTAACCTAGAATGCTCAAATGCAGAAAATGGAAAAACTAGAGCGACGCTTTATACTAACTCCATTGCGTTATGTAGCAGTTCTGAATATGTGTACAACGAAGTTCATACATTTGGACGTGGCGGAGCTTTTTTAGGTTGGTATGTTCATAATAGTCATCCAACCACTATGCTTTTACGCGCATTCGGGATGATTCCACGTGTATCTAAAGCGGGAACTCCGATGGGAACTCTAAGCCATGACTTACATCAGCTGCAGTTTCCGCATTGTGAAAACTAATCAATAATTTTAAATAACTCTTTTAAAGACTCGCGCCGGATTTGATCATTATGATGATAAAAAAGATGGCTCGAGTCTTTTATCGTTTTGATCACGGCGTTTGGAAAATACTTTGAATAAAAGCCGCGGTTGTAATCAGTATCAATAACCGTATCTTTGGTTCCAAAAAATATATAAATCTCTTGCTGACTCACTCGATTCTTTTTTATAAGCCTTTCATTCCACTCAAATAATTGACCTGCAAAATGTGTCGGTACATGGCTTGGGTAGTAGGGATCTGAATTTACGATGGCCTGGTACTCCGGATGCACATCGCGAATCGGCCTCACCGGAAGTTTCGATAGGCGCCTTCCACCTAAGCGCCATGCCCAGTAAGAAGTCTTATATAGGTACGATCTAATAAGTGGGGCAAAAAAGATGATCTTTTTAAAAGGGAGTGATTCATTTTCTAGCATCATTTCAGTCAGGCCAACGGTTCCGGTGGAGTGGGCAACAAAAATGAGTTCTTCGTATTGGTCCTGAAACTTTTCAATGACCGCCTGGATAGCATGTTTATAGGTTTCAAATCTGTCTATATCAAAAGGCTTACCACTACTTTTCCCATGGCCTGGAAGATTCATGCATAGGACGTCGTAATTTCTCGTTAGGAGTGCTTGATTGATCACATCCATATAGCGGCAGTTATTCATATAGCCATGGACTGTAATCGCTAATTTGGAGTTCGCACTGGTTTGATGCTCGAGGGAGAGGGTATAGTTCTGGGTTTCCCCTTGGATTTCTAGGTGCATGGTTTCGGCCTGAGCGATGGTGGAGATAAGGAGTAGGGTCCAAATATAGCGCATAGTTCTAATTAGGCTTTTGCACTTTTTCTGTCAAACCTTTCCCTATTTACGATAATTTTGATATACTTTTACTTCTCAATTGGGGGTGCACTGGTTTCGACAGGGTCACTGAAGGATTGAGCGCGTGTCTAGGTTGATCGGCAGGCCTAGTAAAAAGCCGATTAAAATTTATTCGACAACAATGTAGAATACGCAATGGCTGCATAGTCAAAAGACTATTTGCACTATTTGAGGGGCCTACACCGATAACAAAAAGTAGGTAAAGAGCTTTGAGGGAAGCTCGGAAAACAAAACCCTACGAGGGAGCCGGGTAGCCTCGTTAAAAGCTCACCGGGTTTTGTGTATTTGACAAGATACTCACAGCCGTCACTTGCTCTAATGTGACTACACACGTAGTGCCCTCTATTGGATGTGACTTTGGACGTGGGTTCGATTCCCACCACCTCCACCATTGATAGTGGCGAACAGCTGGACGAACTTTGTTACTGTAAATGATTAATAATACAGAAAAAATAAAAGTTCGTTTAGCAATTCATCACTAGACTCAGCAAATATCTGTCGAATTAAAACTCTTTTTTTATAGAATCGGAAATGAAATCTTTAAAAAATTTCACATGCTTAGGGGTGTAGCTTGATGGGGGGGAAAGTAAGTACATATTTCTTGTCATATATGTTTCATTGGGGAGAATGTGTTCAAATATATTTTCGTTTAGTTCTTTCTGGCAAAGGATTTTTGGTAAAGTTGCTATGCCCCTATTGCGTTTAACAAAGTCTTTAAGGGTAGACGTTGAGTTAGAGGCAAATATTGGCTGAATCCCTTTTAGAGCTTTCGGGTTCAGGGGGACTCCATGAATATTTTTTATAAGAGCTATAGGGGACTTCTTCAAATCACTTAATTGAGTAATTTGAGGATTTGATTTTGTGAAAAACTTAGAAGCAACAAATATCACATTAACTTCAGCAAGCTTTCTTTGGATGAGGTTTGAGTCTTTAAGCTTCCCAACACGAAGCGCTAAGTCAATATTATATTTTTGAAAATCAAGAAACTCAGTTGTTGAATATAGCTCAACAGAAATATCTGGGTATCTATCAATGAATTCGTTAATTAACCGAGTTAAAAGGAAATTAGATAAGTCTTCAGGTGCTGTAATTTTAATGCTTCCTTTAACTGTATTAGTATCAGTTTTTATCTGCTGAATTGAAGACTCTAATTTCTCTAACTGTTCCCTAGTAGATTGAAGTAGGCTGAATCCTTGCTCCGTTAAAATCACTCCCCTTGGACTACGTTTCAATAAAGTTTGCTGAAATTCGTTTTCCAGCTTGACTATATCCCTACTTATTTTTGATTTTGGATGATTAAGCAGTTTAGAAGCCTTAGTTAAACTCCCACAATCAGCAACTTTAATGAATATTTTCA
>CATLVA010000154.1 GCA_950060715.1 uncultured Oligoflexia bacterium
CTTTGGGAAAAATATTGTCTAGAGAACCAGCGTAGTAGCTGTGGTCACTGGCATCTGCTTCCGCGTAATAGCCAGGTTGTAGGATGAGGATATTCTTTTCCCAAACATAGTCTTCAGTTAATTGATCAAGAGTGAGAAGCGAGTCATCTAAATCTCTTGGAATTAAGACTGGATGTTTCGGTGTTACTTGAGTTGTCCATTTGTCACCAACTTGTTCCGCTTCTTTAAGCTCAGCTAGGACATGCTCAATATTCTCCTTCATTTTAGATACTGCTTTTTTCTCAATATCTTCTTTAAAGTCTTTATAAGACTGAGGAAGAGAAACATTGAATTTTATTTTATTTAACTTCTCTTGGTTCTCTTGTTTGAAAAAGTACTTATTGTTCTGGAGTGCCTCGCTAATAAGATTATATTGAGTATATTTTACTAAAAGAAAGCTTCCAAAAATAAGTTTCTCAGTATTGAGTTCAACATCTCTAGGCTCTTGGATCGCTAGTGAATTCTTTTTAAAATTCGTAAGAGTAAAATATGGCGCTGATAAATTATAGTTTTCTGCTGCATTTGATCTTGCAAACACTAGACCAACAACCTTTCCAAACTGATCAACCAACGGACCACCGCTATTTCCTGGACTCGTTGCAGCCGTATAGCGTAGGTATTCAATATCAGGATTATTGGGGTCTTTGGTGACGGAAGAGATGGTTCCGTTTCTAATCGCCATTCCTTCACCGTGCACATTTCCAACAGTGTATACTGCTTCACCAACTTCATGGTCGTTCTTAAATTCAAAATAAGGATAGCCTTCAAGAGTGTCCACTTCGACGACTATAATATCACGCGAGAGATCAAGACCGAGCACTCGTGAAATCTGATGTTTTTTACCATCGTGGGTTTTTAGATCAAATTGATCCATAGGACTCACACCATCTGCACCCAAGAGACAATGAGATGCTGTCATCACCATCTTGGGACCAATTAAAAACCCACTACAAAATCCCACCTCATCTTTAAAATCTTCTTCTTTTAAAATTCCCTTTGCCACCAATTCTCTTTCAAGGTTTTGATCTTTTTTAAGTTCAAATTCTATAAAGCGAGTCTGGCTGTGGGCGAGTATCTCAACAGAAGAGAGGGGAAGAAAATTATTCTTATAATGGATGCCTCCACCAGCAAGGAGCATAATTAATATAGAGGCAGCAAGCCATAGTGGCCTACGTGATTTTTTTGTCCCACGCTTTAGTTTGATGATTCTGGTTTGCCCATGATTCAGGTAATTGCTTGTGACCAGCTCCATTTCTTTTTCAATCTCTAGAACCTTAGAATCTTCTAGGGGAATTTTCTCATCAGAATAGTTAGGATGATCTACCCTCAAATCCTGATAAAACCAAAGGCCATCTTCAAAAAATATCCGAGCATGCTTACGGCTTATAAAGTCTTTAGCGAGTCGAATATCACATTCTTCAGAACGACCAAGTAAGTACTCGTTTTTATTAGAGTTAAGATTAACTTCTTCAATAACTTTCCCTAAATAACGGATATTTATTTTCATGGATTCTCCTAGGTAGAACCTATCGGATAGTTGAGTGGAAAACTAAAGAATAAAGGCAAAATATTCCTGAAATTAATGCTCTATGGATTCCAGTTGGCTGAGATGAAATAATAGTCATGCGAATGAGGAGTGATCATGGATAGATACACCAGAAATAAAACCAAAAGTACTAATAAAAAATCTACGAATTCTTTATACAAGATGCAACTAGAAACAGAACTTTTAAGAGAAGAGCTGAACTCAGGAGTACTTTTTGTGAATAAACTTCATCGTGAAAGAGTGAGGTTAGTAGAGGCCATGGAACGTGAGGTGGAAAAACAGCAAGAGCTTCGAGAGAAAATCGATCAGCTTAAAGCCGAGTATTCAAGATTACAAAAGTCGCAGAAAATAAATCAAAAATTACTATCCAAAACTCAAACTGATAGAAAAGAGTTAGAAAGGACAGTTGAGGAAACCAAAAAGGTGGCCAAAGAGCTGGTTCCAAACAAATCTGAAACAATAAGAAATAGTTTTCCAAAATTAATAGTTCTCTTAAATAAAGGAGAACATCCAACTGAGAAGAGTATTCTTCTTACCTGCTTAGGTGGCTTTATCAGGACTATGTCAGAAAATGAATTTGAAGAATATAATTGGACGGCAAAAGTCGCTGAAAATTATCAAGGAGTAGGAGCTAGAATCCGCTTTGATAAAATTTTCATGAGTGAACAGGATCTAAAGTCTATTTATCGACCAGTCGTTGATGAATTAGCGCAAAGATTTTCAAGGTCAGGTCTTAGTGTCACCGCAAAAACGAAAAAACAAAATGGTATTGTGACGGCCCTAGATCTTATTATTAAAGTTCCTTCGAAAATTAGAGAAGCAAATCTCGGACTACCTTAGAAAGTCTACCGGTCCAACGCCTTCTCTTATAAGCTCTGGCCCTTCTTCTTTGGAGAAGTCTATTATACTTGATGGGCCATCGAAGTTTATTTCACCTGGATCGATGATTAAGTTAAGTTTTCCGGAGAGTTTATCTTCAATTTCAAAAGAATAGATTTCATCAGTACTGTCAGGATTTCTTCCTAGAACGCTATTGGTAATATTACTACTGATTAGTGGACTACCATGAATTTCAATCAGCTTGTTGATGAGCACTCTAGGAACAAAGCGCACACCCACTTCTTTATCTGTCTTAGAAGCCTGCACCATCTTGGCTATTTTTTTAGAAGCTTCGAAAATAAAAGTATAGTTTCCTGGAGTAATTTTTTTCAATACACGAAATGCCTGATTATCAATGATCGCCATCTCAGAAGCCATGGAAATATCTTGGCATAAAATTGAAAAATGTTTTTGTTTGTCTTCTCTTTTAATTTTGTAGAGTTTCTCGATACCATTTTTATTATTGATATCAGCGACAAATACCCAATTGGTATCTGTTGGAAGGCAAATTAAATTACCGGCTTTAAGTTCGTCGGAAGCTTTTTGCAAAATCCTGTCATCAGGATTACTTTCAATTACATATTCGATCATGGCCTATTTTAAACCTGCTTGGGAGTTCTGTAAATCAATGCCTAATTTTACTTTGAAAATCGGTCTGCATTTTCTCATAAGCTAGATCTGAACTTTGATAAAACTTAAGCTCTTCTGGCATGTATTTTTGCTCAATCCAGTGATTGGCATGGGCATGGGGGTATCTATAGTTCTTTTTATCTGGATGATGATTTCTTAGGTGTGTTGGAACCGGAACCATAGGGTTATTCCTCACATAAGCGAGAGCTTCGTCTATCGCCAGGTAGCTGGCATTGGATTTCGGCGCTAGCGCTAAATAAGTTGTGACTTGAGATAAAATAATCCGCGCCTCAGGCATTCCAATTTGTTTGATTGCATAGTGAGCTGAAGTTGCCATCTGAAGGCCACGAGGATCTGCATTTCCAATATCTTCACTGGCCAATATGATAAGTCTTCTGGCAATGAATTCGATATCTTCGCCCTCTTCTAACATAACCGCAAGCCAAAGTAGGGAAGCATTCACATCAGAGCCACGTACACTTTTTATGAAAGCTGATATGACATCATAATGGCGAACATCATCGTAGACTCGGTAGCTTTCAACGAGGTATTCTTTCAGAAAATTGAGGTCGTTTAGATCCTTGTCCTTATTTTGCTCAAGTCGCTCAATCTGATTGAGTGCTGCTCTGGCATCTCCGTTATTATTGGCCGCAAGAAACTCAATCGTTTCGTCGTTTAAGTCTAAATCGATTTTTTTACAGGCAGACTTTATTATATCCCTAAGCTCATTAGTTGAAAGCTCACTCAAGCGCCATCTTTGAACTCGGGAGATGATGGCAGGGTTGAGGGAAGTGTTCGGATTTTCAGTCGTAGCACCAAAGAGAATAAATTCCCCTGACTCAAGATAAGGAAGTAGGGCGTCTTGTTGGGCTTTATTAAACCTATGAATCTCATCAATGAAGATGATGGTTCTGTTACCAGCTAGTAGGTTATTTTTGGCCTCTTCGATGAGGACTCTTAGTTCTTTGACTCCACCTAAAACAGCGTTAAAGGCCAGTAACTGTTTACCAAACATCTTAGCTAAAAGGTTAGCAAGAGTCGTTTTACCGCAACCTGGAGGACCATTAAAAACAATATGGGGAAGATTATCGGCATCAAGGTTTTCAATTTTTTTTCTGATCTGAGCCTGGCCGAAGAAATCTTCTATTGATGCTGGGCGTAAGCGATAAGCTAGGGGAGCTTGATGTGATTGATTGAAAAATTCCATCTGATTGTCTTTCATGTGCGTTTATCTAGCATTTTTTGTTCAAGCTGTCGAAATCAGTTTGACAAATATAGTGCTTCGAACTATTTTTAGGGACCAAAATTTGAATTAGAAGGGGGTGATTTTCCGTGCAAAATATCTACATTACAGTTGATGAAAGAGGTGTAGAGCGAACTTTAAGAAAGTTTAAAAGAATGTGTGACACATATGGTATTGTTAAGACCTATAGAGCACGTCAGGAATACAAGAAACCTTCTGTTCAAGCTAAAGAAAAAAGAGAAGCTTCAGAGAAGAGAAGAAGAAAAGCTCGCTTTAAGACTTATCGTTCAAAAACAAAAATCTAATTATATAATTTTACTAACATTTTTTTGGATATAGATGAAAATATAAGCTCTCCAATCGGCTTCCCAGAGTGGAAGCTACCTTATGTATTAACAACTCAATCTGCTCTGGTTCGTATTCCATATCTACCTTTCTAATTCGTTATTTTGATCAATCCCATCGGCTTTTCTGAATATTTCCAGTACCTGATGTTCGGTCATTTTCAGAGGGACCATATCAAACGAACCGCTTTCTCTTCTTCTATATAGCAGTCCAGTCTTCAGGTCTTTATATATAATCTTCCTGGTTGGATGAGGCTCCCATCCTTCTATTTTTGCCATTGTTAGTTCTCCATTAATTTTTGAGAGTAACCGGTATGGGAAAGTTAGACGCAGTTGTCCATTTGAAAGGAACAAAACTTATCTAAGCCAGAATTGAAATGCTAATAGGATATATAACCCAGGCATTTTGGCTTTCACCCATATCGT
>CATLVA010000155.1 GCA_950060715.1 uncultured Oligoflexia bacterium
AGCTGCATGCTTTATTTTAAGTATGAATGAAGTAAAATGTTTTGTGTTGAAAATTTTGAGGAAAACAATATTGTATGCTATGATAAAGTAACTGAACTGTCTTTCTTATTACAACAGAGTGGAAATGACCAACGATGCATTTGTTTTCCCGGAAGCCTTCCAACTCGATGTAAATGAAGCGGAGTATCTTAACGGCGCGGCACAGGTTCGGTTATTTAACATGTATAATACTTTATAATGATTATTTGACCTTCAAATCTTCTGTCTGCTAGAAGATAAATATGTAATTTAAGTTTTGGATCACGTGCGATTTCCCATCTTAATCCGTCAACCGCCTGCTGGACTCCGAGTTGGTTTGAAAGTAGTTGCGAACTTTTAAAAGGGTTGAGTGGGTTGAAGTATTTTCCTGATCCAAAGTCGATCCACATTCTACCGGCATAGAATTTTAATTCGCTATCTCCATATTCCCACTCGAGTTGATTAATTAAATATTGAGTTCTGTCTTCACCTGTTTGTTGCAGCCCCTCTCCTTTAAAGAGGTCTCTTGTAACAATGACAGTAGGAAATATTGTATTTTGAACGGCTTGCTCTTGATTGGCATAGAGGCTGGACTCAGAAACATTAAAATAAGCATTCGACTTAAAATTTATATCAAAAAGACTGAGGTCAAAACCAATGTTCCCGTAAACACTATTGAGGTCTCTGGCGCTAAATTCCTGATCGGTTTTATCAACAATTGAGGAGCTTTTGAGGGTAGAATGTTGAGCTTCAATCATCATGCGTTTATCTGCCTCAAGTGAGGCCGCAGAAGTTAAAGTTGATAGGCATAGTAGAGTAATAAAAGTTAAGTTTCGTTTCATAAACGTATCCTAAAGCAAAGGCTTGAAAACGTCGATAAAACAAATAGGTAAGAGGTTTTATGACTGAGAAAAAATTTAGTTATTATCAATTTAGAAAGAGCTTAGGTTATTCAGTATTTGTTCGTTTCGAAGATGCTGAGTTTGAAAAGCAATTTGTTGAGACTTTAACTCTATTAGGTTTCGATCCTGTAGAGCGTGATAAAGTTAAGGATATTGAACTAAATCCAAAAGAAACTAAAATTCTTCGAGTTGTTAAAGCCAATGCTCGCGTGGCCAAGAAAATTGCTTCTCCTGAATTTGGTGATAATCGGTTTGGAGATGAACAAGTAAGTTTGGTCGGAAGCTATAGTGTTTATTGTTATAAAAATATCGGTATGATGATTTACGGTAGCGGGACATTAATGTGGGAATTAGGAGTTCGTTCAACTAATGATCCAAATGCCCTTAGAGTTATCTTTACTAGATTTTTAAGTTTCGCTTTAAAAGATCAAAGCGTGATCGGAATTTGGGGCGTACCAGTGGATGAAGGGTTTGTCGTACTCTCACCAAAAGATGCAAACTTCGAGTCGGTGTTTATCGATGTCAAAAAACAAGTGATCCTAACATATGAAGGAACGAAAACACTGGGAGCAGACTGCCAGATTTTAAGATTGGATTCTACTCTTCAAAGTGAAATGAAACTTTTGAGTCCAGATGAACTTTTAAGCTTTCTATCACAAAGAACGACCTTTATATCGCCAATGGGAATGAAGTCTTATATGCGCTCAGATATTTGGGAATTGGCTCAAACAGCGACAGGATATGTTTATCCTGCTTCTAAGTTCCAGCCCCGTTCGGCGGAAGCAGCTTAGTTTTTTCTTCACTCGTTTTGAGCTGTTCTAGGATTGGCTTGTAGTCACCCGTGTCTTGAATTTCAATTTTTCGAACAGCATAAAAAATTGGAAAGCAAGTTATAGTGCAGGCACCAACATAATAATGCCTATTACCTTTTTGATTTTTCCAGACGTAGATGGCCTGTTCCTTCTTATTTTTAAAAACATCTTGTTTACCAAAACGATTGATTAGAGATTGATGAAAAATATCATGCAAAAAATAAGTCGGAAGTCGGGCATGAAAATCTATCACGACACCATCCTTGTACTGAACCAATATAGGGAAGCGATAGCGAATATGTTCGACATAGTATTTATAGGTTTTGTAGGGACCATTCGTGAGAACTAATTCTTCTTTTGGATATTCTTTTTTTATGTCTGCTTGTTTTGAATCAGGCATAAATAAACGAAATTTATCTAAGGAGAAATCATAATTAGGAGGATCAACTTTCGCCTGTAGGGGCAAACAAAATAGTCCGATCAGGGCCAGTACAAGCCAGCTTAGAAAATAGCGAAAATACTCTAATAAGATTTGACCAAAAGTTTTCATAAATCAGATTGCCTGCTGCTTTACACAAAGCAAGGTTATCTTTATTATAGCTTTTAAGTGTTTGAATTTACATTTAGGAATTTGTTTCTCTATGTGAAGAAATACTAAAAACCGCGTTATAATAGGGTAGGAACTAACCTGCATCTTAAGGAGTCTATTTTGCGAAGAATTAATGGATTAACTCTTTTGCTCCCTCTCGTTCTCTTGGGCTCATGTGCTCAGCTAGCAAAAAAAGAAAGTGAACAAATCGTAACTGAACAAGCTATGGAAGAAAAAGCTGAGCGGGTTCAAACTCATATTATTGATAAGTCCCTACCAATTTGTAATGACTGTATTGTTGGTAGTATTGGAGATGAAGAGCTAAAAGCTAGCGATAAAAAAGTTTACTATTTATATGGTGCTGAACATCTTAAATTATCCAATTATTACTTTGATATCCCTGTTGTTTATAATGACTCTGTAAAATCATGGATAAATTATTTTACAGGAAGAGGTCGCGAACATTTTCAGAGGTACGCGGAAAGAGCAGGAAGATATGCTCCGGTGCTTTCTAAAATTTTAAATGACCAAGGTATGCCGAGAGATTTAATTTATTTATCTATGGCCGAAAGTGGATTTCAAAACCATGCAAGGTCTTGGGCGAAAGCCGTAGGTCCTTGGCAGTTCATGCCTTTTACAGGTAAAAAATTTGGTCTTGAAGTTGGCTTCTATTTAGATGAAAGAAGAGACCCGCTTAAAGCGACTATTGCAGCAAGTGAATACCTAAGAATGCTTCATGATATGTTTGATTCCTGGGAACTTGCGGCTGCTGGGTATAACGCTGGTGAAGGAAAAATTAAAAGAGCAATTAGACGTTATAGAACGGATGACTTCTGGAAGATTCGTCGTGGTAGGTATTTAAGACGCGAAACTAAAAATTATGTTCCTAAGATCATGGCCCTCGCTATTATTGGAAAGAACTTAAGCACTTTTGGATTTACTGAAATTGAATTTCAAAAGCCATTGGACTTTGAAGAGATTAATGTTCCGGCCAATACCGATTTATATAAAGTCGCTGAAGCCATTGAAGAAACATTTGAGACTGTTAAAAAGTATAACCCTGAACTTTTGAGATGGCAGACTCCACCACATGGTGAGGGTTATGTGCTTCGAGTGCCAGTTGGAAAAAAAGATACTTGGGAAGCGAAGAAAAATGACGTCAATGTACTTGCTACTGACTACGAAGAATATAGTCTGCGAGGCCGTGCTACTTTAAGAGACGTGGGAAAGAAATTTAAGGTTCCTGCTAAGATTCTTGCGAAACTCAATGACATGCCTGAAACAAAGCAGATGCTTCCTAAAACAAAAGTACTCTTACCGTTCAGAGATGATCATAGTCCAAGAAGTCTTGCTATGTATAAAGACCTTTATGAAAAACCAAGAAAGAGTATCGTTAGAAAGCGAACTTACAATCGATGGATTAAACGTGGAGTGAAAAACGGAGAAAGAATTGAAAATCCTTCTCAATTCTATACAGTGAAAAAGGGAGACACCCTTTGGACCATCGCAAGAAAAACAGGTGTGAATATTAATACGATTATTCGTTCAAATTATAAGCTTGTGAAAAAGCGTATGATTTTACCTGGAGACAAATTAGCTATTAGATAATTTCAACAAGTTTACTTGTTTTGCTGCGAGTTAGAATAAAAATTACTTAAAAAACCGACAACACTGGGCTACTATTGACTCAAAGGAGTTACCATGGCCGGTTTCGGACTAAGATCGCTTAAAAAGCAGCAAGACGATTCTCAACAAGAAATTACGAGAAGTTATTTTCAAAATATTATTGTTGGTGAAAATCCATATGGGTATTTAGCATTTAATAAAATTTTTGCTGATACAGACGGTAAAGCACTTTTTATTACTCAAAACCTATACCTTTCAGAACAAATAAATAGAGATCTAAACTGCACAATGAATTCAATTCGCAGCGCTGAGGTTGCAGACGAATTAAGTTTTAACGAGTTTGAAATTTCTGATGCCACTTCTGAATCTGTTTTTTATAAAGATACAAAATTTCATAAATTTGGAGCAAGAGCTAAGCCTCATCAATTACTTGATGGGGAAGAATTTTTTACTTCTGCATTTCATCCACTGCAAATGAAACTTGATATTAATGATGAAGTTTTAAAGAAGCATCAACAAAATAAAATCATCAAAAAAATTGTTCTAAGAGAGCCTACTGATTTAGTGGAGCCTGCATACTTTGAGCTTCATACTGGTGAGAATGAAATCATCTCGTGTGAGAATTTATACTTCTGTGAGAATCCTCGTCACTTCTATAAGCTGGTAGAGAACAAAGATAAACTTAATGCTGGTCTTCACAAGTACTTGGTTGGAATTGAGGCTTTCCCTGGAATTACTGTGCACTTTGAATGTAAGGGCGAGTTTAGTGACCATGTCGGTTCGATGATTATTCCTCAAAGCTTAACCCATGACTGGGGGAGCTTCATCCTTGATATAGAGGCTTTCAAAGACGGCTATCAGAACTTCAAAGCGCTTACCTTTATCAATGGTGATGATCTTCAAGAGGAAGATCTAGCGAAGAAAATAAGGCTTATGAGAAAAGTTTTAGAGCGTGTTCTTCCAGATCTTGAGAAGTGCGATTACTCACCAACTATTAAATATGATCCTAACTTAAGGTATACGGGTATTAACGATGAGCTGGCTCCTGAGCTTAAATCAGAGCATGTGAAGTTCGTTGGGCCAGCTGCTTTATTAAGTCATCCGAAAAGTGAGTTGTTTCAATACTTTGCTAGAGCTTCGATGAGTTTAAGCCAACT
>CATLVA010000156.1 GCA_950060715.1 uncultured Oligoflexia bacterium
CCAATTCGATAAGATCTTCTCCGCTTGCTCTATTTGCTGTCTAGAAAAGCCATTAGAGTTTTTAAAACGAACTAAGTACTCTTTAGCAAGATCGGAGTGATGCGACTCTAGCGCTTTAAAAAATGATGAGATTATATAGTCGTCTTGAGATGTATAATCTAAAAATTTATTGGACTGAAGTAAACTCTCACCGAGGGCAATTGTTACTACCTCAGTTTTATACTCACTAAAGACTTGAGCTGATCGGCGTCTAACTTTATTAAATGGATGAACAAGATACTTCGTAAGTTGGCCAATATCCGTTGATGGATGATTGATGACAATATTATGGAGAAGCTCTTTAAAAAGCATTGCACCGTCTGTCTTTTCATAAAAACCAATATGGTTATTTGAGAAGCCAGCAAGGTCTATTTTTTGAGCATTCGCCAGTCTCATAAGTGGAGAGAGGATAAATCTTGCATTTTCTTTAGCGCTAAAAGCATTCTCTATGACTCTGATAAGCCTATTCTTTTCAGAATCGCTTAATTCTAAGGTAGATAAAGCACCTATAAGGTCTCTTTTTTCGGCCATTTCTTTGGTATTTTCAATCGCAGAAAGCAAGTCATCCGCACCGACCTTAAACTTCTTCACTCCATATAAAAGAAGTGCGTGTGCCGTCGATAGCCCCCTCAAAGAAGAAAATACCCATAAGTTTCTCCACTCAGACTCATCAAACTCTAACTCTTCAAGCACTCTTTTTGCATACCTATAGCTGGTAGACTTTTGCATAAGTAGTGAACTCGCGCTGCTCTTTTGATACCGAATCTTCACAACTCCAGGAATGACTTGGTCTGGATCAAAGTAGATGAGATTAGCATGAGGTAACACGAATGATAGATCACTTTCTTTCTTGTCGCTAGAAATTGAAATTTTGCGACCACCTTGAACTACCGGTATATCCAAATGAAAAAGACCTATGTCTTCAAATGAGGTTTGAGTTATTTTAAAGCGTCCACTGGAGACTTCCTCAATTAATAATTCAGGTCGCCCCTTTCGGTAGATAAATTCTTGAAAAAAATTAGTCAGATCACGGTCAGACTCGGCTTCCAAATGTTTCTTCAAATCCCTTGTTTTGGCCACATTATGCCTTAGATTTGGATTATTAATATAATGCCCTAAAGCTTGGAAAAAGATTTTCTCTCCCAGAGTTTCTTTCAAATAATTAAGGACGATACTTCCTTTATAATAAGTAACAATACCGTACTCACTAAAGATCTTTTGCTCAGGTGTGGTTTCAAAATTGATAATTGGACCAAGTGTTCCGTTTACTTCCTCAGAATTCAGGTAAACTTCTCTTTGACCTTGAAGTTCATCCAAATAAGCTTCTTTGCCATCAGCTGCTTCAATATATGAAAGCTCCATAAAAGTTGCGAAGCTCTCATTAAGCCAAACATCATCCCAGTTTTCACAAGTTACAGTATCCCCAAACCAGTGATGAGCTAACTCATGTAGTGAGGTCACTCGACCATAGTGACTAAATACGGCTTCACTCGAGAGCGTGGTTGTTGTCGTGTGCTCCATTCCTCCGCCATCCATAGTGCGGACAGCAGTGATATTATTCTTCTCGAAAGGATAAGGCGTGAGCTTTGATTCCAGGAAACTCATCATTTGATCTGTTTCGTAAAAAAATGCTAGGTCTTCAGTGTAAGCAAACTCATCCACCCAATAGCTCATATTTATTGCCCCAAAAGGGTACGAAACTTTGTGAAATTCACCAATGGCAAGACTTACCAAATAAGATGGAATTGGCTCATTTAAGCTGTATGAAAAGTGATTTTTAAAAGGTACTTCAACATCGTTGGCCCCAACATCAGTACCATTACTCATAACAGAGAAGCCTTCGTCAATATAAGCGCTAATCTCTAATTGAAACTTATCACTTGGTCGGTCGTTGGTTACAAACCACTCACGGGCCTTAGATGGTTGAACAAAACTGCTCGCTTGCCAAATTTTTCCCTGCGACTTCATAACCGTAAAAGCTGCGTTGGAATTTAAATTAAATGTATATTCAATTTCAAGCTTAGAAACCTGATTCGATTCAAATGGTCCAATGATGGTAAGTACTGATCCACTATGGTTATAATTTGCAGGAACAGAATTCAATATTAAATTCGTCAAACTTAAATCCATACCTGCATCTAGATTCACATGAAGTGATGCAGTTATTGTTTCAAACTCAACAACTTGCTTAACACTAACTAGTCCTGAAGACATCTTCAGATCAAGGTCTAGTTTTTGTTTGAGTATATCTATATTCGATGAAGCTTTCGATGCTGCAGTTTTTAATACTCTAGATTTGAAGTACTGTGGCCTAATCGCAAAGGCATTTAGAATTACCAGGTTCGATACAAGAATTAGCTTTAATACTCTAGACATATTTGTACTCCTGAAGTCTTCTAGCATGGAGTACTGAAA
This sequence comes from uncultured Oligoflexia bacterium, assembly GCA_950060715.1. The sequence goes on from CATLVA010000156.1 coordinate 2,455, forward strand.
ATGCAAAAAAAAAGGGCCTCTATAAGAGGCCCCAAATTTTGTTTTTTGAATAGATTTTCCGGCTTCTATTTAGCCGATTCACCAAATCCTGTTCGCCTTGCATCCGCTTCGGCTCCGGTGCTACTAGCACCCGGATTTGGCGGCAGATTTACATCACGTAAATCTACTCTTTAACGTTGAAACCTTTCAGTTTCTCAGCTAGTGCAGAAGTTGTAGCTGTCTCATCTTGCTTGTAGTCTGCAATATCTGCATTCTCAGCATTTTTCTTAGAAAGAGCAATTTTCTTCTCATTCTTATCGATAGACATAACTCTTGCTTTAACTCTATCACCAACTTTTACAACGTCTTCTGGCTTCTCAACTCTCTCTTCAGAAAGCTCAGAAATATGGATTAAACCTTCGATTCCTGTTTCAAGTTCAACGAAAGCTCCAAAGTCAGTTACTCTAACTACTTCACCTTCTACAACTGAACCAACTGGAAGTCTCTCATCGATTTTCTTCCAAGGATCTTCCTCAAGTTGCTTAATCCCTAGACAGAATTTAGAGTTGTCAGCGTCAACGATTAGAACTGCAGCTTTTACTTTATCTCCAACTTTAAATTCATTGTTTGGATTGATGTTTTTCTTAGTCCAAGAAACGTCAGAAACGTGGATTAGAGCATCAACGTCTTCCCCAAGGTCAACGAAAACACCAAAATCAACGATTGCTTTGATTGTTCCTTCAACTTCTTTTCCTACTGGATACTTGCTAGCAAGTGCATTCCAAGGATTGTCTTGAAGTTGCTTAACACCAAGAGAAATTCTCTTGTTTTCAACATCTACTTCAAGAACTTGAGCTTCAAGGTTATCACCTACATTGAAACCTTTGATAGGTCCTTTAGGGTTAGTCCATGAAACTTCAGATACGTGAACAAGTCCTTCGATTCCATCTTTAAGCTCTACGAAAATTCCGTAGTCTTTAACAGAAACGATTTCACCTTCAACTTTTGTTCCTGGGATATAAACATCTTTTGCAGATTCCCAAGGGTTTGGTTGAACTTGTTTAAGACCTAGAGAAACTCTTTCTTTAGAAGAGTCATACTTAAGGATTTTAACGTTAATTTCATCACCTACACCAAGTAAGTTAGATGGATGCTTAACTCTTCCCCAAGACATATCTGTGATGTGAAGTAGACCATCAACACCACCAAGGTCGATAAATGCACCGTAATCAGTGATGTTTTTAACGATACCTTTAACAATCATTCCTTCTTGGATTTGACCAAGAGTTTCGTCTCTTAGTTTTCCTCTCTCTTCAGCTAGGATAGCTCTACGAGATAGAACGATGTTTCCACGTTTTTTGTTAAACTTGATAACTTTGAATTCCATTGTTTTACCAATGAACTTATCAAGATTTTTAGTAGGTCTGATGTCAATTTGAGATCCTGGTAAGAAAGCCTTAACACCGATATCAACAGATAGACCACCTTTAACTTTAGAGATAACAGTACCTTGTACTGGATCACCTTTTTCACATGCTTCAGAAATTTTATCCCAAGCAGAAAGGATCTCAGCTTTGTCCTTAGAAAGAACAAGGTTCCCTAAGTGAGACTCAAGTTTTTCAAGATAAACTTCGATTGTGTCTCCGTTATCAATTTTTAAGCTTCCGTCGTAGTTACGGAATTCTTTTGCAAGAACTAAACCTTCTTGCTTGTAACCGATATCAACAGTTACATAGTCATCAGTAATATTGATAACTTTACCTTTGTAAACCTCGCCCTCAGTAAAACTTTTTGAGCTTGATTCTTTAAGAAGGGTTTCAAATGCAGTTTCTTTTTTTGCATCCTCCGCTCCATCTTGTTCAAATTCGATTCCCTTTGCCCATGCAGGGATTTCCATTGTTGTTGACATAATAATTGTCCACCTTTTAATTTACGATAAATCCGCAACTGCAGATATGAGGAGTTTTTATAGTCTTTTCAAAGATTTATGTCAACCGCCAGAAGCCTTCTTTTGAGGCTCTCTATGCCTTTTCGCATAGGCGTTTTCATAGCAAAATTGAAAGGTATCAGCGTAGGTTTCAAGGCCATGAGTTTCAAGAATTTTCTCTGAGTAATCTTTGAGCGCGTTGCAGTAAATCGGGTAATTATCTAAGACCTTTGTCAGCTTCGTTCTCGCTTCTCGGATATCATTTTCAAAATAAGACTCACCAATCCAGCGATATTTATACAACAAACTTTGACGCATGGCTGTGCGAGGAAAAAGAACCGGCTTCCCATTAATTAAAGAAATTATCTCAAAATCATTGAGCGGCTCGTCAAAAGCTAGGCCTACAAAAACATCTATTTTCTTGAGTTCTTCCATTTTGGTTTCTAGTTGATAAAGAAAAATATCCCCTTCATAGAACTCGTAATCTAGTTCCTTTAGAACTTTCTTGGCACGATCTTTTTGATAGATCCTAGGCCCAAGAAATAGACTTAAAGTTAAATCGAGATATTTCTCGGAGTTATGATTTTTCAACACTCGAAAAACTTTAACCATATAGCGAAGCCTACCTAGCTCGGCCATATTATTTATAACGCAGCCAATTTTTTCGGGTTTTTCAGAATTCTCCTCTCTTTGAGTAAACTCAATTCCCCCGCCT
>CATLVA010000157.1 GCA_950060715.1 uncultured Oligoflexia bacterium
ATTTGCTGGATGAAACAGTTAAAGACACTCAAGTTGCGAGCCTTTCAAAAACAATTCCAATGGCGAATAATTATCTTTCTCAAACTCAAATGGGAATAATTGTTAATTCCCTAAAAAAATATATTCATTTCATTCAAGAAGAGGCAATGGCCCATGAGTTTTTGGTGATTGAAGTTCTATGGCAATTGAAAGAAAAAATAAATTTACCTCTGAAAAATATTAAGTTTTTGAGAAGTGCTAATTTGAATATCTCAACTGGTCAAAATAATTTTTTTAACTATGTTAAAGCATCTCAGACTTTAAATTATGATCCTACCAAATTAAAAAGATTCATAGATAATCAGTATAAAACAAATTTTAAGGGAGCTAATTTCAAGCAATTTATAAATGCCTATGTCATTCCTTTGATCATTCACTCTTTGACTCATGAAGTTGCTCACTCGCTAGAATGGGACTTCCTGGATTTGGCAAAGCAAAGTGGATGGAAGTTTGAGCCAAAAACTGTTAACAGCGCCTATCTTAAAAATAATAGAGAAAAATTGAATGTGCGAAAAGAAGTTTTTGAAAACATCACTTTTAGGGCACAAGACTATCCTAAATGGCTTAGCTCTTATAAGTCTAAAAAAGCCAGAGATTTCCTCACTCAAAATAGACTCATATCAATGTATGCAACTTCCAATCCGAATGAATGGTTCGCTGAATTATTTGCCATGTGCCAGTTTCGAAAAATTTATCCTAAATCAATTCAGATAGAGGAGGCGAGAAGGTATGAGCAACTTCTTGGAATTAATCCAAGTGCGGTTAGTGAAAAAGAGTGTAGTCTTTTTTAACGTGGGTACTTTGCCTAGTTTTTTAGTCAGTTAAAGAATTAAGTCATTCTTAAACTAAATCTAAGTGCTTGAATTTTCTAGTTTTCTCATTGATTGGGTTCATGCAGTTCATAATAAACATATGAAAATTGAAGAAATGAACACTTTCAACCGATTAGCCCGTGGGAGTAATAGGATGAAAAATATAATTATAATTCTCATGTTTGCTATGAGTATCATGGCTTTTTCCTCACAGAAGGGAAAGAACGTGGCAATCGTCAAACTAGCTAAAGGGACTGCTTCAGTCACAAACCTCGCTGGAGAAACAACCGCTATTCAGAAAGGGATGTGGATTGAAGAAGGGGCGATCATTAAAACCGCGCCCAAAAGTTTCGTTCGTTTAAGCTTTGTAGATAAGTCTTCAATGAACGTTGGTCCAAAGTCCGAGTTGAAAATTGAAAAATTCAGTAAAAAAGAAGCGGGGGTTATCAATGTCCTCACTGGGAAAATAAGATCTCAAGTTACCAAAGACTATTTGCAGATGGATAAAGATAAATCCAAACTCTTTGTTAAGTCTAAAAATGCAGTCATGGGGGTTCGGGGAACCGACTTCATGTTCTCTACTAATAGAAAAACAGGAAATACTACAACTGTTCTTTTCGAGGGAGCTATTGTTTTTAATAAACTTCCTAAGGGAGGAGCTGCAGATTTAGAATCAGTCGTTAATAAAGGAAGAAAAATCCGTCCTGGTCAAGTTTCAGTTGCTTTAAGAAATAAGCCGGTTCCAACAGTGCCAGCAAAATTGAATAGTAAACAATTTGTTAAACTTCAAAATAACGTCAGTATGTTAGATTCTGACGTGAAGAAAGCAAAAAGAAGAAAATCACCTGTGCCTCCTGGTCTTACTGGAGATGTAGTTGCAAATGACCCAGTCAATTTAAAAGAAGAAATTAAAAAAATTGTTAAAGTTGAAGTAGCGGAAATTGAAAACAAAAAAATTGATATGGAAGTATCAAAGGGCTTTAAAGACGGTTTAGATGAAAAACCAGCAGATGGAGTAATGGTACACGTTGAAACAGGTGCTGTTATCCAGCCTGCGAATGATGCTGTTTTTGACAATAATACTGGAGAGTGGGTAAGTTCCACTATGGGTGATATTAATGCTGCCGGTGAGTATATCCCACCTGAGCAAATCAATATTACCTCTGATGGTTCTTTCGTAACAGAAACAAATGACGGTAAGATGGCCGTAATTCCTGGAATGGGAGAGTCGATTGTTCCTGTTGATCAAATGGTGAGCTTTGATGATGCACCAAAAGTAGAGCTCCCTCCAGAGATCGCTATTCAAGTAGAACAAGACTTAAAAACTCAAGATGCTGAAGGACCTACACCTGCAGGATCAGTTGATGATTTACCTCCACCTTCGCCAGAAGATTTTAATGCACCAGAAGGACCAAACGGAGATCCAAATCAAGCGGGAGATTTACCTCCTCCAATAATACCTGAGGATTTTAATGATCCGACAAAAGCAGGAGATATGATGTTGAACCCTGATGGAAGCCCAGCTGGACCTGCTCCTGCTGGAAACCTTGATTCGGGAAATGTCTGTGCAAACTGTGTACCTGTTCCGATAGGGCAGCCGATCACGACCAATCCGACAACTAATGCTCCAGGGCAAGGTGGGGCACCACCGCCACCACCACCAGGAACGACAAAAGTTAGAGTTAAAGTTGACTAATAAAGTAGAGGCCCTCCAAGTGAGGGCTTTTTTTTCTCCCTCATAAAATCCCTCTCAATCACTTATAATTTCAATAGATTCCAACAATTAGGTAGCTAGATGAAGAACATCTTTATTTTGTTTATTTTACTTTTTTCTTTTTCAAGTTTTGCTGTAAGTTCGAGCACGCAAGTTGTGAAGAAAGTTTTCGAAGCGTTTCAACAAGGCCAGTATGAAACAGTTGTTAACGTCCTTGATAAGCTTCAAAAAAGAGTAAACTCAAACTCAGAAAGAGGTAAAGAAATTCAAGGTTTGATCTACTACTGGAAGGGGATGAGCTTTGCCCGTTTAAATGAGTTCGATCAAGCAGAAAAGTATTTTCAAGAAGCCATAAAACTCAATTATGACTCTGCGGATATTTATTACGAGTATGGACAAGTTTTATATGTTGCTGAGAAATATAAAAGAGCGAGAATTGCGTTTAAGAAATCTGTGAAGCACAAATACAAAGTAGGAGTTTCTCTTTATTATATTGGATTTATCTCTCAAGAATTAAAAGAGTATAAAAAAGCAGTTAGCTTCTACAATCTAATTGAAAAACTGCCAAAAGAAGAAAAAGATCAGGTTGTTCAAGCGGCTCGAATGCAAATAGGGGATGTATACCTGGCGCAAGTTGAAAGGCAGCCAGATGTTTACAATGGAGTTAAGGATTACGTCATACCACAATATAAAAAGGCCCTCGCTTGGAATGAAGATAGTGCCTTAGCAGGACAAATAAAAACAAAAATTGAAAAGCTTCAAAGAAAATACGAATTGATTCTTTTTAGAATGAGAAATGGAAGGCTAACTGCAAGACCTCCATATTTTTTAAGAGCTAATGCTCTTTATGGAATTAATGATAATATTACGACTTTAAGTGATAGTGATAAGTCGGGAACTAGTGAAGATGATTATTCTTCTGCTTATTATTCGGCAGGAGCTTTTGCGCGATATTCATTTTATCCAAGTTCTTCATTTTCCTACGCTCCAGAGTTTACAGCCTCATACACAAAATACTTATCAGACTCTGATAGCATCAAACCATATAATACCTACTACTATACTGCGGCTTTAAAAACTAACTACGAATTTATTTATAATGATGCTCCAGCAACAATTTTTACCGATTTTGATTACACTTATAATGCAGATGATGCCGACGCTGATGATGAATTTGCAGAGGCCAGTCAAGTGACAGGTGTTCAGTTATCTACACAACTAGAGTTCTCAAAAAACAATCCGACAACTCTTCGATTCAGGTATGCACTGACTGATGCTGTGACGGACACCAGTGACTATTCAACGATTAGTTTTGGATATGAGCAAATTTATCTCACAAAACATATTACATTCTTTCTTTTTAGTCAGTATGCAATGAATACTTATAGTGACTCTGATAGTGAGGCAAGCAATAACAATGCTTTTACTTTAAGACTTGATAGTATTGTCGCTTCAATCGAAGCTTTGACACCGACATTCTATGTGAGCCTTACCAATACCGATTATGTTGATGATTCCGATCGAGCCGCAACGAACTTGACGACATTAGGCCTAAATCTTTCGAGAAAAATTTCGAAGAAATGGTATGCAACTTTGGATTATTCTACTGGTAGCCAAGTGGGTGATGATGATGACACTTACAACCAGATGATTACCACATTTAATATCGACTATATTTACTAGTTGATATAGTGGCGATTCATTTCATTTATACCTTGCTGAATAACCTCACGACTTTTTGCAATTAGCTCAGGAATATCCTTATTTGTTTTTCCTGCAACGGATATAGGTGGATGTACTTTGATATAGATATCGAGCCTTTCAAAACCTTTTAATGGGTATTTTAAGCTTACAAATTGTGACGCCGAAAATGGAATTAAAGGAGATTGGGTTTTTATGGCAGTATAGAAAGCACCTTTTTTAAATGGAGCCAATTCTGCTTTTCTATTTCTATGTCCTTCTGGGAAAACAAGAACTTTAAGTCCTTTTTTGTTCACTTTCGTTTCCAGTTTATTCATCGACTCAAGAGCCTTCCTGCGGTTACCTCTTTTAACAAGGATATTTCCACCAAGGACAAAGAACTGACCAAAAATAGGAATAAGCCCAAGCTCAAACTTACCCAAGACGACAATCAAGCTCTGATAAAGCTTTGATACTGTAATAACATCAAAATTATGCTGATGGTTTCCAATGACAATTCCTGGCTCATTATTTTGCAAGTACTCTGGGTTTTCAATATGAACATGAATATTTAATAGGTACTTCGAAACTTTTTCAAAGAGATTGAAAAAGAGTTTTGTGTTTTTGGGGTTACCAGCTCTTATCACAAAAAATGGAAGAAGAACTAACATGGTTGCAATAATTGATGCACTATAGAGTGCGTAACGAATTTTATATAACATGATTTCAGTTGCCGTTTCTAACGAGGAAGGTTGATAGTAAACTTCGTACCTTCTCCAATTTTACTTTCTACTTCGAT
>CATLVA010000158.1 GCA_950060715.1 uncultured Oligoflexia bacterium
GGTATTGTTTGGCAACAGAAACCACAAAACGTAAATTTGCTTTTGTTAATTTTTCAAGTGCACTCTGATCACCCGCTTTTATTTTCTGTGCTAATTCTACTTCTTCTTCAGCAGTTATTAAGTCAACTCTGCCTATTTCTTGTAAATACTTGTCCAGAGATGCAGTATCTCTGTTTGTAACCTGTTTGGTGATTTTTAATTGTCTCATAAAATAATTTTTAGATTAGTAAACTGTGCGCTTATACGCACACATTTTAATAAGGTTACACAATTTTTTGAAAAAATTATGATTCTTTTCTTTCAGGTCTTGGAAGTAGTGCTTTTCTAGATAGTTTCAGCTTTCCACTTCTTTCATCAATGGCGATAAGTTTCACTTCAATTTCATCCCCTTCTTTCAATACATCTTCCACATTTTCTACTCTTTCCCAGTTGATTTCAGAAATATGTAAAAGCCCATCTACATTATTGGCAATTCCAACAAAAGAAAAATCTGAGTTTGCAACATTAGAGGAAGTTTGGGAGGTCATGCAGGCCTTCCACTTTCCTCTCCTAGCAACGACCACTCGGGAAGTCTGGAGAAGACGGTATCGCCTTCTTAAAACTCTTGAGCATCTTCACATGAATCAGATCACTCCAGGAAAGATTAGTGAATGGGTAACCTATTGGGTAGCCCACTTTTCAACTGAGGAGTATCGAACTTCTGGCAGAGGTCGCGCAGGACGTTGCAATCTCAATAATGAGCTTAATATGTTTGTCACAATCTTTAATTGGTATAAAGAAAGTGAACAATTTGAAAAAGAAGCTCTTTTGCTTACTTGTCCAGTTAAAAAGAAACATCGAAAGTTAGGTTTTATTAAGCCAGTTCCTGATAAAAAGAAGCAAATTGATCTTGAACATGCCTTTATCTTTTTTGATTGCTTAAAGCCACTTTACCGCGATCTGGCCATGATGCAATTTTATTGTGCTGGGAGAATCGGAGAAATAGCTGGTTTACAGTGGTCAAATATTGATCTCGAAAACAGAAGGATGATGATCAGACACACTTGTATTTGGGACCAGACTAATAAAACATTTATTGAATTAAAGCCTTTTCCAAAAAACAAAGAGCCAAGGCCTGTATTCATAACTGATGAAATCTATGAAGTTCTAAAAAAACGAGAAGCTTTTAGGATTTCATCTAATGACTATGTTTTTCATGTTGATGGCTTTCCGCTAAATTACGGTACAATTCAGTTAAACTACAGAGAGGCCCAAAGAAAAGGGAAATTACCATACTCAGGGACTCATATTCTTAGACATGGAATGGCCAAATTAGCTAGAAAAGTTGGTGGAGGACTTGATGCTGTTATTGCCATGACAGGGCACAAAGACTTAAAACTTGCAGACCACTACTCGACTTGTAACGAAGATGATCAAAAGGAATTTTCTCAAAAGATTATGAAGCATATTCGTGAAGTTAGAGACAAAGATACAAAGGAAAACGTAGTATCTTTTAGCAATGTTGTATCGCTTTCAAGTTATAAAAGTGGTACATATAATTAAATAAGGTCGGGAAAAGTCGGGATTTGTATATCCCGACCGTCACGACCTCAACAATATTAACAGGATAGAAAAAAATTGCCTGAACTACCCGAAGTCAAAACTATTCAAGACCAGCTGAATAAAATCACACCTTTTAAAATACTAAAGCGTGAACTCTCCCCTGTTTCAAACTCAATCGTTCACACTAAAATGGATAAGCTTGGAGGCAAGACTATTTTGGCGGTTAATCGCAGAGGAAAGATGCTCGACTTTCTGTTAGATGATGGGCGCCATATATTATCCCATTTAGGAATGACTGGAACTTGGTTAATTTCTAAAAATAAAATCAAAGAAAAACATACTCATGTTCAACTAACTGGAGAGGACTTCTACCTCGCCTATGTAGACCCTAGAAGATTTGGCCATATGTACCTGCTGGATGAATCTAGTGCAAATATAAAATTAAACGAACTAGGAATGGATCTACTCGATCCTAAATTCACTTTAGAGTATTTTAAAGAAAATCTTCTTCGCTATCCCGAACGCTTTATTAAAGTGACCCTTCTTGATCAAAAGCTTTTTGCAGGAACAGGAAACTATATCGCAAATGAGATTTGTGCTCACGCAGGAGTCAGACCAGATAGACTGGTTAAAACCCTCACCCCGAAAGAGATCAAAAAACTTTACTTAGGTGTTTTTAAAGTTTTGGACCCTACGATTAATTCAGGCGGCACAACCTTTGCTGGCGGATACCGAGACACCACAGGAGAAAAAGGTGCGGGCGTAAACCACCTAGTGGTCTTCTATCAAAAGACCTGTCAGCTTTGTAAAAAAGCTGCTATAAAAAAAATCATCCTCGCCCAAAGAGGAACTTACTACTGTCCGGAGTGCCAAAAATGAAAATACTAAATTGCGTACTTGATAGTTATGATGCCATTTTTTTTGACCTCGATGGAACACTTATTAACTCTATGCCGCTTCACAATCAAGCATGGATTGATACTTTCAAAGAAAATAACGTGGAGGTTCCTCTACAGTTTTTCTTTGAGACCGCAGGAATGTCGAGTCTTCGAATAGTTGAAATCATTAATGAGCGCCACGGACTTCAATTGAACCCTGAGGAAGTATCGAGAGTTAAACGAGATAAATATTTAATTCACCTAAACCAGGTCGAAGTCGTAGAAAAAGTCATCGAGATAGTAAAAGAGTATTATGGAAAACGTCCTCTAGGCATCATTACAGGTGGAAGCCATGAGGTTGTCGATCAACTCCTACCTAAGCTTGGGATCGATAAGTACTTTGATACTGTAATTTGTTCCGATGACACAAAAATAGGAAAAGATGGCAAAGAGCCTTATCTGCTTGCAACAAAAAACTTAAACGTCACTCCTGAAAAGTCTCTATTTTTTGATGATGGTGACGTAGGTTTAAAAGGTGCATTAAGTACCGGCATGGATGTCATTCATGTTGACGTGGAAGATAAAAAAGTTTTTATGGGTTTTAAAAAGGCCCGCGACTAGAGCGCCGCAGGCCATATTTTTATAAATTTGGTCTAACTAAATAAAGTGTCCCGTTAATTCCGGCCACGGCCACTGTTCCTGATTTAAAATAAGGAAAAATAGACCATACACCTTCAAACTCAGCAGAGTCATCATTTGGCATAATATCTAAACTTCCTACTTCAGTTAGCTTTCCTTTATGAACATCTTTAAGATCAAGAATTCTTAGTCCAGCTGTATAGTTCGCTTGATAAACGTATCCATCCTTAACATACATATTGTGATCAATTGCAGCTGTCTGATGATGGTGAGTTGCAAAATGCTTAGGGTTTTTAAGGTCAGAAAAATCCCAAATAAATGTTTTCGTATTTACCCCGTAGCGTTGCTCATCTAGTTCATCTCCTAGAAGAAAATAATGATGATCTTCCGTTAGCCAACCTTGGTGCGTATATTTTACTCCTTGGTAGCTTGCAACTGAAATTTGATAAGGTTTTGTTTTATCTGTTACGTCGACAATATTAACTGTGTCTTCATTTGAAGAAATACAAATCTCTTTGCCTAAAAACCTTGTATCCGGCCCGTTGTAAACCACACATTGTACGTCGTGAGTATAAGCATCTCCATGTTTATTCGTTCTTGGAAGCTCATATACTCCGCGGCCCACGCAGTTTACAAATTTGGGATTTTTAGGATCTTGAATATTCATAATATGAAGTCCACCATCACAAGTTGAAGTTCCAACTCCATAAGCGTAACCCGTGTCTTCATTAATCGCGATATTATGGGCATTTCCAAATTTTGCGTAATGAACATCTGGCTTTAGCACTTCCACAGTTTTTCCAGTCATGCCTCTTAGCCTAGTCAGATCAAAAACCTGCATCCCATGACGAAAAGCCTCAGAAACGATAAAAGCATGATCCTTATAGACTTTCATATCACGCCAAGTTGATGACCAAGTCTGAGTTTTAATATCAGCAATATGGATTGGTTGAGATGGATCAGTCACGTCAACGATTGAAGACTTATTATTTAATCCCATGATGGCGTATTCTTTACCAGTAAGAGAATCAGTCCATCCCCAAATATCATTTCCTCTTTTTGAACTAACGCCTGATTTATTAAGGTCAATGCTTCCTGTGAGCATTACGTTGGTTGCTCTTGGAACTCCATATTCAGCAAAAGCACTAAGTGACATTAAGGCTGCCATCGCCCCGATTAGTTTTTTCACATTCACTCCTTTGAATTAGTTCTTATATTTTCTAGTGGGAAAGACAGCTTTTCAAGTATGTAAGACGATGTAAGGTGCCCCAAAGTTGTCAGTCAATTACCACATACCTACACTATTATTATTAAGGAGCAAAAGATGAAATTATTAATACTTCTAGCAACTATTTTAGTCGGATTTAATTCTCATGCCCAGATGTATGATGATGTGAAAGCTCATTTTAGAATCAACGCTAAAGACACTAATATGCTTATGCCAAATAAACCGACTACGGTTGAAGTTTGGTTTACTGACTCCCAGTCAGGCGAAGTTATAAAAGACTATAAAGAAATGCACGGAAAGCTTATGCATATGGTTCTTATTAAAAAAGACCTCTCAGTCTTTAAACATATTCATCCCTATTTTGAGCCAGTGACCGGAAGATTTGCGATCACACTCAATATGCCGCTATCTGATCCAGATAATTTTCACTTAAAAGATGCTTTGACGGAACCAGGTATGTATATGCTAATGGCCGATGTGGAACCACACGGTTACGGTATGCGAATGGCGCACAAAATGATCATGGCCCATGGAAACCAAGTCGTAAAACCTCTTGAAATCGATCCGGCTGTAGGAAATAAATCAATAAAAACTTTATTCAAATCTATTATATCACGTTTTTTTAAAGCATTAATATAATCAGGATGAGATTTCAGAAGATCAACTACTTCTTCTAGCTCCTCATCCATAAAACGTGGTTGAACATTAATTATGTGATTCCAAGATATTAGACGATTTTCATTTAAAGAAATAAT